>JAQIBO010000139.1 GCA_027859055.1 Spirochaeta sp. | reverse complement strand
GGGGGATGCGGGGGCGACCCCCGGAAGCGACGGTAACCGTCTTTGCCTCGTAGATGTTGCGGAACGTCTCTACCCGTTTCGTCTCTTCTTCAAGCTCAACGTTCTTGACGTCGGTCAGTTTGAACTTGACGTCAAACTTTTTCGCCTGTTTATGAAACAGATTCATAAGATCAAGTCCGGATGAACCCTCGGGAAAGCCGGGATAGTTCTCTATCTCGTTGGTGTACGTTGCAAGCCCACCGACCAGCGCCTTTTCAATCAGGATCGTATTCAGCCGCGCACGACCGCAATATATGGCGGCGGTCAGGCCGGACGGCCCGCCACCGATAACAACAACATCGTACTGTTCAATCTTCTTTTCACGCATTTCCTATCTCTCTTTCTTCGTTATTATTCGTTACATAAAGACTTTGACGAGCAGCTTGCTGCCAAAGATCGCGCCGATGAACAGGAACAGTCCGAAGACCCACCCGGAAACGGACAGCGTTGAAATACCGGAGTAGAACGCACCGATGTTGCAACCGAGGGCGAGCCGGGCACCGTATCCCATCATCGTACCGCCGAGAATGGCCGCGGCAACCTGTTTGCCGCTCTTGATCTTTTTGAACTTGAAACCTGAAGCGATCAATGTGGCAAACAGGGCACCCATTATCAGTCCGAGGTTTCGCATCGTGCCGGGATCCTGGAGGAATCCGCGATCGAGGACCCGTTGGGCGCCTTCAGAAGCAAAATACTGCCATTTGTCCACGGAACCGCCGACCGCTTCATAGACCCAGGCACCCCAGTTGGCGAAAACCCCGGATACACCCCATGGATTGCCGGTGACGGCCAGAGTGACTATTTGAAAAACCGATAGCAACAAAGCGCCGGTAATATACGGCCATGCGTCTTTCAACCACATCTTGTAGTAGTCGTTTTTGGCGACTGCATCTGAAAATTTCTTAAGCATGAGGGGCTCTCCTATCGAGATAGAACCGGGACGACGGCGTCGCCGAAACGACACGCCGACGTCCTCAGGTTCTTCATTCTCGTTTCCTTACTTGGCCTTCTCGATGACAACTTCCCATTCGCCGTCGTCGACTTCTTCGACTTCCACGTTGTGACCGGCCTCACGAGCCCAATCAGGAACGTTCTTCATCGCGCAGGAATGGTCGATCGAAATGATCAGGACATCGCCTACTTCGAGATTTTCCAGCGCTTTCTGCGCTTTTACCAACGGGACCGGACATGCTTCACCGAGACAATCGAGCGTTTCTTCTTTCATAGTATTCCTCCAGGTAATTTTTAGTGCGAACCCGCACTTTGTTTTGCTTTTCCGTATTTGTCCGCGGCGATCCACAGGAGCACTATCGTGAGCAACTGAATCACGATTGCGCCGAACCAGCCAAAGACATCGGGAAGGAAGATTCGGGGAGCGCGGACCATGAAGTTCAACTCCCAGAAACCAAACGTCGCAGCGCCCAACAAGGACCCGACAACGAAAAATGCCAGTGAAAGTATCTGCATGCCAAACCCTTCACCAACGCGCATGAGTGTTCCCGACGCACAACCGCCGGAGATCACCATCCCGATACCGAAGACGATGCCGCCAATGGCAGTCGTCAGACCGACGGGTGCGACATAGCCTTGACCGGGAATCGGAAGACCCGCCTGAAATGCGCCGTATTTGATCGCCCAGAAGCCGATACTTGTGACCGCAAGGGCGAGAAGAACCGCTTTTGGTAGGGCAACACTGCCTGTCAAATAGGGATCGCGCATCGACGCGGTAAAACAGAACCGCGCTTTTTGCAGGATAAAACCGAAGATCATACCGGTAAACCAGTAGAACGCCAGTGTTGCCGACTGCGTCATCAGGACAATGCCAATGGCAACGATAATCAAGAAGACCAGGATTCCCACGGGAATCTGGCTCTTTTTCTTTTTCCGGGAACGGGACGAACTTCTCCGGATTCCGGTAGAAGATGAAGTTCCGGCCGCGGAAGTGGAAGCAACCTCGCTCACATCTGACTCCTTATACGTGATTTTTTTTGTGACGAAGTTCATAAAACCACGCCGTGTTGTTGTTTAACTCACCGTATAACAGAGCGGGGCCGCTGTCAAGATTTTTTTTGTGAAATAAAGCGCATTTATTACGCGTTTAGTTAGAAAAGAAATTTCTTCCATGCAATCGTATGCAGTCTCGTCACGTTTACGACCGGCGCGTCGCCCCAAAATCGATATCACCCGCGTAAAAACTCAACATAGGCGAAAGCTCGTTAATTCGCGCTGAGTCTGCGGTGGACAAGAGAATTCGGACAAGGGATTGGACCGCCTCGGTGTGCATGCCGAGTTTGTGTTGGGTCAAGGCGAGAAATACGCGAATACCGTCGTCGCCGGGACGCCGTGAGAGGGATTCCTGGAGGAAGCGCGCGGCGCGAAGGTACTTGCGTTGGGACCGCAAAAGCGCGGCATATGCGAGCACCGCCTGACCGTCCTCTTCATCAGGAAGCCCCGCATCGAGGGCGAACTTGTAATGAGATATCGCCGCAGCGTCGTCTCCCCGCCCGATGCACGTGGTGGCAAGATGGTAGTGGACCAGCGGATCCTCCGGGGTCTCTTCCAGGATCGCCTCAAGCACCTGCTGCGCCTCATCCAGGGAACCCCGAAGGCGGAGCTCGATCGCCGTTTCAATATTCATACCCGAATAGTAAACAAAATCGTGCCGCCCGGCCACAGCCCTCCCGACCTTGACCACGCTACCCGGCGGGAATACTCTGAAGTGATGAAAAAACGTTCTCGTCGAATCGTTCGGCGTATCCTGCTATTTCCCCTCATCGCGGTTCTGGCGGTGATGGTGTGGGGGTTTCTCGACGCCACCGAAGGCGCCGAGGCGCGGACGGTCTGGAACTACACGTGGCCCGGCCAATCCGGCGGGACCCGGGGCGGGTATCTGATTGATCCTGCCCGGGCACAGCGCGTAGTACCGGAAACCGAGGCGCAGGGACGAATTCGCGCGGAACGATCGCCGGACGGAAGGTTCCCGGCTGTCCTGCTGCTGCACGAGTGGTGGGGCCTGAACCTTGAGACGGTCCGTATGGCCGAGCGACTCGCCGCGGATGGCTTCATCGTTTTGGCTCCGGACCTGTTCCGGGGCAAGTTATCGGTGACGATGCCCGGCGCGCTGGTTCAAAAGGGGCTGTCCCGCAATGTGCACATCACCGAGGATCTTGATCTTGCGTTTCGGCAATTGCAGGGGATACCGGAAGTAGACCCGGAACGGGTTGCGATCGTTGGCTTCTGTTTCGGCGGTACCCAGGCGATGAACGCCGGAGTAAGACACGCGGATATCGCGGCGGTCGGTATCTTTTACGGCGGCGGACCGATTACCGATCCTGACGAGCTTGGTCACCTCGGCACGGCGATGCCGGTGTTTGGCGCGTACGGCCGGGAAGACCGCACAATTTCAACTGATGACGTACAGATATTTGCTCAGCTTCTCGCGGAGAAGACACAGCCCGTTGATATCTCGATCTACGATGGCGTCGGTCACGCATTCGTGAACCCGCAAAGCTTGCGGAGAGATTCGACGGCGGCTCAGGCGTGGCGGGACGTGCGGAGTTTTCTGGCGGAGCATATCTGAGGCGGTTCATCGGGCCCGCTCTTCCCGTTCAGAAAGGTATTTCCGCATCGCCGCGCGAAGCGAGGGAAACGCGATCTGCTCCACGTCGATTTCTGCCGGACGCAGAAGCCGGTACGACGCTATCTCTCCCGCCTGGAGTGTCGCCGGTGCGCGCCGGATCACCCCGGTGAACACGAAATCGCAAGTGGAATACACCACCCCGCGGTACTCGTACCGGTTGGCCGCCGAATACAGATAGCGAAGGTCCGTTGCGGTGAGTCCCGTCTCCTCCCGGATCTCCCGGTGCAGCGCCTCCTCAGCGGATTCCCCGGGGTCCACAAATCCCCCGGGAAAATCCAGCGCACCTTTGGACGGTTCGTTGCCGCGTTCAAGCAAGAGGATGCGGAGATCTCCGGCGCGCGCGGTCCCGTCGGGCAGCGGCTCCTCACGGAGTTCGAGAATTGCACCGCACCCGGTGGCGGTGTTCTGGAAAAGGACAAATCCGCAGGTATCGCAGGAAAAGCGGTTCTTCCCGTCAAACAGGAGGTCGCCGGCGCCGCAGTGGGGGCAGAAGCGGATTGATGGATGGTGGTCCATCACGCCTCCGGAGTGATAGTCGTGGCGGCTTGCACGGTACTGCGGTAACTGCTGAACCGCACCGCGGCAAGAACGAAGAACGCTCCGAGGAGCTGAATCGGTACCAGCGTCTCCCCCAGGACGATCCACGAAGTAAACGCGGTGATCACCGGAATCGCGTTAATGTACAGCGCGGCGGTCCCGGCACGTTCGTATTTGAGTGCCCAGTTGTAGAGCATGAACGCCAGCACTGTTGCACCGATGACGAGAAACGCGATTGCACCCCACACGATCGGCGTGATCTCTGCGACGGTGGCAGTACCGGGCGTGGTCACCTGCCACAACGTGAAAAAGAACGCGGCTCCCCACCACGTCTGAACGATCGTCAGGCGGATCGGATCGTGTTTCTGGGTGAGTGATCGCGCCAGGGTAATATACCCGGCGGCGGAGAAGACCGCTCCCAGCACGAGAAGCACCCCGGTGGTGCGAAGGATCGGGTCGATCGCGGCCACGGCTGCTGCGGAGAGGTCACCAGCGTCTGCGCCGGATGGAAAGAGGTCGGGACCGTAGACGAGCAGGACGATACCACCGATCGAAACGACAACCGCAAGCACCCCCCGAAGATGCAGTTTTTCATGCAGAAACAGAGCCGCGAGAATCATCACCGCCAGCGGAACCAGGGCGATGATCAGCGACGTTGTTGTGGCTCCGATGATGCGTAACCCGTAACTTTCGAAGAGAAAGTAGGCGATCGGTTCCGACAGCGCGGTCAGGGCGATGAGTCCGTGGGTCCGCAGCGAAAAACGCGGGCGTCCCAGAACTGCCATCAGAACTGCCAGGACGATCGCCGCAAGAGAAAAACGAACACCCATATACGGGAGCGGTCCGATCTGGTCCAGGACGATCTTGGAGGCGACAAAGGAAACGCCCCACAAGACCATAGTCAGCACCATCGCCAGTTGAATGAGCAGTGGATGTGGTCGCATCGTTGGAGTGTATCCCGGTGGCCGCGCGTTGTTCAAACGGTCAGGTCAGTGCATCGATCTCGTACTGCATCACGCGCTTCACAAACCCGTAGAGTTTTCCGCGAACCGTGCTGTCACTCATCTCGTCAAACATGATGACGCTCACGGTGCCTTGGGGTGTACTTCGAGTGCCCCGTATCGTTCCGGAGGTGCGGGTGATGCTTCCCCACAGGCGCAGTTGGATGTCGTCAAAATAGGTGTCGACGCCGAAATCGTTCCGCAGAATACACGCCGCTCCGGCTTCGCTGATATCGAGGATCTGGCCTTCCACGGAGTTCTCCCCGAGGTTCACGTGCATCGTCGCTTTTCCGACGGGAGCCTTTACGCGGACAAAGCGGCGGTCACCCCGTGCCTCCGCCGCCTCCAGCGCGCGTATAATGATGCGGGCACTTTTCTCAAAGCCGAGATGCAGCGTTATGTACCCGGCGGTTGTCCCGAGCTCCATCAGGTACCGCTGGGCAAGCTCCTTGTTTTCGTTATAGGAAAGGATGCCGACCTCGGCACCGTGCTGCTGTTGCGTATTGATGACGCCGGTAACGATCTGTTCCAGTGCGGTCGGGGGTAAGCGGGTGTCGATGTTGAAGTATACGATCGCCCGGGGAAACGCCCGCAACACCTGTTGGATCCGGCGCGGGTCCTTCACGATCCCCGCCTCGTATTGCGCGGTCACGAGAAAGTGGATCATCTGCTCTTGTACAACGCTCGGCGGATCGACAAAGAGCACCCGGCGTCCTCCGGGGCGCTTTTGCGGTCCACTGTTTCCGGCTGTACTCATCAGACGATCTCCATATCCCTATTGTGACTGAAAACGCAGGGGTGTTCCAGCGCTGCCCAGGCAATGCCGGATCAATACGGCGCGTCGGCACCCCACAGTTGACGCAGGCGGGCGTCGCGGCCGCAGCCGGTCCGGTAGGTCCGGTAGCGCAGAGGGTTTTTCCGGTAGTAGTCCTGGTGATACTCCTCCGCTACATAAAAGGTGTCCGCGTCCATCACCTCGGTGACAACGGGAAACCGCAGCCGGTCTGATTCGTCCAGCTCCCGGATGCTCTGTTCCGCCGCCCGGCGTTGCTTCGCATCCAGCGCAAAGATCCCCGTCCGATAACTGTCGCCGCGATCGCAAAACTGTCCGCCGGCGTCGAGGGGATCCACATTCACCCAGAACGTGTCCAGCAGTTCCTCGTAGCTTACCGTATCAGGATCGTAGACCAGCAGAATCGCCTCGTAATGTCCCGTATTGTTGCGGACAACCTGACGGTAGGTCGGATTTGCGACACTCCCGCCGGTATATCCGGAGATCGTTTCGACGACCCCGTCCATCTTGTCATACGGCGGCTCCATACACCAGAAACACCCTCCGGCAAGGATCGCCACGGCGTGCCCCTCCGGAACATCTCCCATATCAAAGGCGGGCTGCTGGGCAAACGCCGTCGCGGCTGTGGCCAACAGGAAAAAAACGATACCGTATGTGCGTATAAGCATCTTCATACCTTACAAGATAGTAAAATGATAAGGTTTCGGGGAGTGCGTTGACGGAGATCGATACGACCGGATACGCTATATCACCGGTACATCGACAATCCATGGGTATAACACGATCACCTGAACTTCTCGTGCTGACCGCAGCGGCCCTCTGGGGCACCAGCGGCCTGGCCGTCCAGCTCGCCGACATGCCCGCGCCGGTGATCGCGCTGTTTCGCATGGCGGTACCCACCGTTGTTATCGGAAGCGTCTTTCTGATCCGGCGGCGCCCCCTGCCGCGCGCGGGGCTTTCGCTGCGTCTTGGTGCGTCTGCGCTCAACGCGGTGCGAATGTTCTTCTTTTTCACCGCATACCAGTACACCTCAATCGCCAACGCTGTTGTGGCGTTGTACACGTGGCCGATTTTTGCGGCGATTTTCGCCCGTATTCTTCTCAAAGAACGCATATCCCGGACCCGCGCGGTTCTCCTCGCCGTTGCGTTTACCGGCATTCCGCTTCTTTACCTGCGCGCCCTGACCAACTCCGCGACTGCGACGGCCGATCCATTCCTCCGCAACGACATCATCGGTATTTCGTCCATGTTGCTGAGCGCCGCGTTGCATGCGATGGCGATCGTACTCCTCAAACGCGCTACCGCCGGCGGCAGCCGCCTGGACTCCACCTTTTTTCAGAACGTCGTCGGTGCCGTCGTGTTCATTCCGATAGTGATCGTCATGCGCCCGGAACTCTCCCTTTTTCAGGTGTCGATCGGGCTCTATCTGGGGCTTATCGTCGGTACGATCGGGTTCACCCTTTTCTTTATCGGGCTGCACCAGGCGTCAACAGCGGGGACGACAAACCTTGCCTATTTTGAGGTGATCGTCGCAGTGGCGCTCAGCGTTGTGGTTCTGCGTCAGCCGGTGTACTGGAACACCGTTGTCGGAGGTATTCTTATCGTCGTTTCCGTACTCCTCTCCCGGCGGATCAGGGAGACGTAAGGCGCTATCACCGCAGAAACACCCACTCCGTCTCGGACGATAACCGGTCGGCGTAGTAATAGTCGTCGAGGGTGTACCCTTTCAGCGCCTCCGGCGTATCTATTCGATTATCGATGATGTAGCGGGTCATCCTGCCACGCTGTCGCTTGGCATGGATTCCGATGACCTTTGGTCCGCCGGCACGCTGCTCCTTGAAAACGGGCGTAACGATTCGTGTTACCGGCAGCATGCCGTCCACCGCCTTGAAGTACTCCTGCGAGGCGAGGTTGAGTACCACCGGGTTCGTGTGCCCGGCGAGCTCGTGTGACAGTGCTCCGGCGATGCGATCGCTCCAGAACTCGTACAGGTTTTTCCCACGGGAGGTTGAAAAACGCGTTCCCATTTCCAGGCGGTACGGCATCATCAGGTCGAGGGGCCGCAGCACGCCGTACAGGCCCGACAGAATTCTGACATGCTCCTGGGCAAAGCCAAGGGCGTCCTCGCTGAGCTCCGGCGGCGCCATTCCTTTATATACGTCGCCGGTAAACGCCAGTATCGCCTGCCGCGCATCACCGTGGTCGTCACCGGTGCCGGACGCGCCGGCCATATGAGCATCCCGTTGCCACCGGGCGTTTCGTTCGGCGTTGAGCTCGCTCAACGAGGAGCTCAGCTTCATGAGCCTGCCCAGGTCCGACGCGTCGTGTCCGGAAAGAATGGTCATCAGTTGCGCAGCGTGATCGAGCAGCTGCGGAGTCGTGGCGCGTTCCGTATGAACCGGCGATTCGAAATCCAGCGTTTTAGCCGGAGAGAGAACTGTTATCACGGTGGCGCTCCTGGTCGATGATCATCAGAATGCGCGGCAAAGCGTCGGGATCCTCGGTGCGATGAATGACCTCGCCATCGCGGCTGATGACGACGATCGCGAACTCGGCACCGTTGACCCCGAGTTGCTGCGCTACCTGGTCAAGATCGTACCGATCCGGGCCAACGTCAACTGTCACGATGTTTCGCGCCTCGATCCGGTTCCAATCTGTTGAAAGCGCCAGGTTGAATGAGAACATCCGGGGTTCGTCCCGCGCCCGCGCGAAGATCACGATGACCGGATTCTTCCCTTCGTGTACCGTGAGGTCCAGGGGGATCGCCGAAACAAGAGCCGGCGCCATAACCAGGATCAGGAATGCAAGAAAGGTCGACCGCTTCATGGTACAATGATCGGCGCGGAGTGACCGGCGGTTAAACCCGCGCGCCTCCCGGGTCAGCAACACCTCTGGACAGCCGCGGAAATCCGCGCCACGATAGCTTCTCTATGGCTACACGAACCGTTTCGGCATCACTGGCACTTCTGCTTCTGATCTCCCTGCCTCCGGTCGGGGCGCAGGACCAGAGGCGCGGAGATGCGGTGCCCCCGCTGTATCTGGAAGTGGAGGGAGCACCCCTGCTGGGGGCGGAAGACGTTCTGTTTTACGGTGACCGGGTACCACGCAGCCACTTTTTCGGCGATCGGTATGTGTCGGAACGGCGTTTTTTTGAGATCGCCGGAGACGAGGAGGCGGCCCGAAAATCGCGCAACCATCGCGCCGTCAACCTCGGACTCGGGGCACTCTCCATTCTCAGTCTCTTTGCCGGTATGGCGCTGTTCAGCACTGCCGACGATATTGAGCTTTCCCACGCGGGGATCAATACGGGAACAACGGATCGCGGGTTCAGTCTGGTTCTCATCGGCGGCAGTCTGGTTCCTGCGGCGGTTCTGACCGCTCGGCGCCAGTACTGGGCGCCCCTTGAATACACCTACCAGACGATGCAGTCCCACAACGAAGCGCGCCGCGGTACCGGCCCTGTCGGAGGTGCCGGCGGTGAGTGAAAAACCGGCGCGGGCTACCCGATTACATGTACGCGCCGTCGTAATTTTCCGGGACGCAGGCGATGCGGGATTCGACGTTGTCGATGCCCTCCGCTGCCCGGGCGATCTCTGAGCACCGGTCAACATTGGCGCATACGGTGACCGCACCGCTGATAACAGCGGTACCGCCGTGAACCTCCACTGCGGGAAACCGGAGGGGAATCTTCTCCTGGAAGATGATCCGCGTCAGGATCTGTTGCGCCGTCGCCAGCTCAGTCAGCCGTTCTTCCGTGTGTTTCGCTGCATCGGAGAAAGAAGGTGCGGCGATCAGCGATTCCACCGATGAAACAACCATCTCCGGGGTTACCTTTGTGGTATTGAAGGTGAGGTCATAAAGCTCTGCCGAATCCCAGTCCACGTTGAAATAGACGTGATAGAAGCCGGATCGGTCGTGGTCATGACGGTGCACAAGTTTGCGGGCGTGCACCTCGTCGCACCCACGTTCTTCCATTAGACGTTGGACCCGCGTTTCCAACGGCGCGATGATCCGGAGATGCAATACCCCGGGTACCTCGCCAAGGATCACCGGGGCGCCTCGTCCAAGAATGATCTGGTTACCGTCGCGGGCGGTTTCAAAAATCGATGCCTTCAGGTAGTGGTAGTACCGGTCGCGTTCGGTGGAAAACAGATCCCAGAAACCGGGTTTCTTTTCGTCGTACCGTTCCACATTGGTTTCCGGAACGCCGTGACGAACCAGGACGCTTTCCAGCGTCTGCTTGTCGATAAGTCGCAGTCCGAGGGTGCGTGCAAGAAGGTCGGTGATCTCTTCGCCGCGGCTGCCACTCTGACGGGAAACAGTTATCAGTGCCATACCGTTTCTCCTTTTCTCTGTTCAGAGAGTCTGTCGGCGTACTTTCGTGCGTCTCTATACAGTATAAGACCCCGGAGGATAAGTTTTCAAACGCGAACCGGGTTTGTCGGTCGGTCACCCGACCGGCCGCTGAGCGCGGACAACGGCGATGCGGGCGCGGGAACCGTTTACCCCGCGAGGATCATCGGAGGGGAACATATCGTCGACGACGCGAACACGCGCCTCTTTGACTGCGAGGTCGGGGAGCATCTCAACGATCGCCGCAGGATCATGCAATTCGCATGGGTCAAAGCCCCACGGGTCCGCCATCGAGCGGTCCCAATCGGCGATGAAAATTGTTCCCCCCGGCTTGAGCGTCCGCGCCGTATTCCGGATCATCGGCGCAGCCTGTCCGCCGGCCGGGAGAGCGTACAGGATAAGGATCAGATCAAAACGCCGGCGCGTGTTCCATGTGGCCGCGTCGGCGACCTCGAAACGGGGTTGCACCCCCGCGACAAACGCGGCGCGTTCGGCCAGAAATACTGCATGTTCCGACCAGTCCACACCGGTCACGCGCCATCCGTACCCGGAGAGATACAGCGCGTTGGTTCCTGTGCCGCATCCGACGTCAAGGGCGCTTCCCGTGGGCAGGTGAGCCACCAGCGATGCGATAAGTCGATCGGGAACGACCACGTGACCGGCGTTCTGACGGTAGGCGTCGTTCCAGAACTCCCGTTCAGTCACCCCGGCGTCTCCAATCGGGTGACCGGTGCGACCCGCGCCTCCGCGTGAGACAGTACCCGCCGGGCGTACCAGA
Organism: Spirochaeta sp.; assembly: GCA_027859055.1. GTDB lineage: Bacteria > Spirochaetota > Spirochaetia > DSM-27196 > Alkalispirochaetaceae > Alkalispirochaeta. The sequence goes on along the minus strand of JAQIBO010000139.1, from coordinate 8,293 downwards.
ACGAAAAGAGCGCCGCCGTCCAGTTTACAATCGCCAGCCCCCAGAACACGCCGGTTTCTTCCAGGGCGAGACCGACTGCGAGAAGCGGAAACACAACGAACGGTGCGGCGATCTGCCGGTAGAGCCCGACCCACATGATCATCGCCGGTCTCTTCAGTCCCTGAACGATCGAGTTGGCCAGATTGATAAGGATATAGCTGAAAAAGGTGATTCCCTGGATATACAGGTACTGTTTCCCGATGTTGACAACCGCGGTTGTCTCGGTGAACAGGCCAAGTAACCACGGTGCTGCAATGAGAACGGGAGGCAGGATCAATACAGTGACAAACAGGGCCGCCTTGAGCGCCGCTGCGAGGGACTCACGAACGCGGTCAAGTCGGGCTGCACCGTTGTTCTGGCCGGTGAGTGTGGCGAGCGCCACGTTGATGCCGAGCAACGGGAGGAGCGCAATCTGCTCAATCCGCAGCGCCGCACCGTAGGCGGCGATCGGGTCGCGACCGTACCGGGAAATGAAGAAAATGATGACGAATGAACCGAGGGTCATGATCATGAAGTTGAGCGATGCCGGGAGCGACTGTTGGACCAGTTCGGAGATGAGTGTCCGATCAGGGAAAAAATACGACCGTTGGACCCCGTCGAATACCCCGATTCTTTTGGCGCGGCTGAGTAGATACACGATACCGACCCCGTACAGGCCGACCGTCGCAAGGGCGGTACCCGCCTCTTCAAGGCGCGGAATCAAGGTGACCTCTCCCACGGTGATGCCAAACATCAGCGCGGGATCGATAATGACGTTCAGGATGCTGATGGTGATCAAAAGGTTTCTGAACACCCGCGTTTCCCCGCGCGCCTGCAGTCCGGCGTTGAGCGTATTGGCGACAACGATTACCACGCCCCCGGCGGCGATGACGCGCATGTAGCGCAAGCCACCGGCGAGTACCGCGTCCTCGGCTCCCAAAAAGGTAAAGATCGTGGGTAGCAGCAGGAACAACGGGACGGCGAACACGATCGTCACACCGATGGCAAGGGTAATCGCCTGAACCTGCAGGCGTACAGCGCGGTCATTTTCACCGGCGCCGAGGGCGTTGGCGATCAGCGCGCCGGCTCCGCTCTGAATGCCGATACCGACACTCAGGAGGATGAAAAACATCGGAAACGAAAGCGAGAGCGCCGCCAGGGAATCCGTGGATAGCTGTCCTGCGTAGTAGGTGTCCACTACGTTGAACATCGTATTGAAAAAGAATCCCAGACTCGCCGGTATGGCGATCTTGCGTATGAGCCCGGGAATCGGATCTTGCGTAATATTCACAACGTCTATGACCTGCCCGGAACAAGGTAATTCCGAGGAGAAAAAAAGGACAGGGGCGACCTGCAAAAACGTAAAACCGGGAAATGAAGGGGGAAACCCGATATTTGTCAACAAAAAGTTTGAAAAGTTTTTCGCGAGGTAGTATATTACAGATATGAACAGAGTAGAAACGACAAAAGACATAACCACCCTCAAGGCGATGCTTTCAGATGAACGACTTGATCTGCGGCACGACCACGAATGGGAAGAGATAGCTGAACACGTACAAGTACACAAGTACTTTGTGAATCAGGAAATCAAGTGGACGATAACCTGGGACGACGCGGTGTTTTCCTGGTATGAAAACGTGTTCACGCCGATGATGGACGCGATCACCGCGTGGGAGATTAAAAACGCGTTCCCGCAAAAGACACGCGGCCAGCTGTACCTCGCCGTGGCGACACACTGGCACTTCCTCAAAGAACGCGACTCCCGCGTCACGATTGAGGCAGCGGCGCGCGACTTTGCCGGGAGTTACGGTACCGGCCTTGCGCGCTGGTTTTCCCGGTTTCTTCAACCGGCAATGGACTGACAGCATATAGACTGACGGCAATAGAGTGATTCTGAAGCCGCAGTCGGGTTCACCGGCTGCGGCAATCTCTCAGGCGTGCACGCACGATGGGGCGGTCACTCATGACTGACTGAAACCGTTCCCGCGCCGGCGTTCAGCCGAACGTGGTACCGGCCGGATCGGGGCAACCGATACCGGGAGACGCCGCCCGCTGAAGAAATAGCGGTCAGTGCGGTGCTGATATCGCCTTCGCGATACACGTTCACATTCGCGCCGCCGGTGACGGTGACACGATACACCCACCCTTCCTGTCCCAGAAAATTGAACCAATCCGCCTCGCCTGACGCGTCATACGACAAAGCGCCGTCGTTTGGCGATGAGTACACCCGGAGCTCCGTCGCGTCCATCGCGTACCCGGTGTCCGACAGATCCACCGCTTTGCTGGCACCGTCGGTAAACTGTGCCGTAACGGAGTAGGTGTAGCTTGTCCCCGGGACCGCCGATGTGTCCGTGTAGGTCGTCTCGGTGACCGAAACCGAGAAAGCCGCCGCCGCCGTCGGCGAGCGGTCTACCGTGTACTTACTCACCGTTCGCGCGTTTCCGGATGAATCGGTATCTGTGACAGTGTCCCAGGACAGCTCCACGCGGTCGGAATAGGCACCGTCCGAGGCATTAACAGAGGTCAATCCCAGGGCAGAGGACACTGCGTCGGCACATGAGGAGAGCGCAAGCGAGGCTACGACCAGCAAAAGAACGATACCAACTCGCGGCGGACAGACATATGGCAGTATCGGTTTCATGACGATTCCCCCGACAGGATCGGTCCGGTCTGGATAGTGAGACCGAGTATGAAATACGTGTTGCGCCGCAAATACCGCGTCTCTCCGAGTTGTTGTGTCGGTTCCAACTGAAACATCACGGTAAACGATCCTGCTACGGCTGACTCCGCGGGATAGACGATTCCGCCGCGGGCGGTCATGGAAAACAGTACGTTACTTCCGCCGATACTCGACTGCGTTGCGGCAGTTTCGAATTCCGGATAGGTGTCCGCCGCATCGGAGAGGGTGACGTAGTTGAGCATTACGCCTCCGGCTCCGAAAAAGCCGAAGCGGCGTACCGCGCCGGAATACCCGGCGGCGAGTCCGGCCGCGTGGCGGGAACGATAAAACAGCCAGTCGTTTCGCCCGGTGGAACCTGACGGAACGTCCGGCCATGACGCCGCCATTTTCCAGCCAGACCCGTCGTAGAAGTAATAGTCTTTGCCGGTGTACAGGTACTCACCCAACACAAGAAAACCCGTCGGTGCGCGCAGTCCTATCTGCCCGCCAATTGCGCCGCTGCCGACGAGATCGTCCGGCTGGGCGGTCATCGCTACCAGCGCGGATGCAAACGCACCCGTCTTTGTCTGGGCGATAGCGTTTGTGGCGAGCCCGAACAGAAGCACGACCACGGCGACCGAAACGGTCGCGTTCGGTATGCAGCATCGAAAAAACCGGATACGGCGATGCATCGACAACTCCTCCATCATGATTGCTGTCGGTCACTATAACATTGTTCCATCTTACTGTACCGACATTCTTCCGCTCCGGTGCCCGATTCGTGTACCCTGTGCCGATGCAGCTACCTCGGATACGGGTATACATCGCCGTCATTCTTCTGGTCAGTCTCGTCGTGATCGGAACGTTGGGCTATTACACGCTCGAAGCGTGGTCCCTGTCCGAAAGTCTGTACATGGCGATCATCACGCTTACCACCGTCGGATTCGGTGAGGTCCGCCCGCTGAGCCCGGCGGGCCAGCATTTCACGATCGTCTTTCTCGTTGTGAGTGTGGCAACGGTGGGGTTTTCAATTTCCACGGTCATTTCCTATCTCTTTGAAGGACAGATCATCCAATCGATGCGGGAGCGCAAAATGGAAAAGCAGTTGAACCGGATAAAAAATCACTACATCGTATGCGGCGCCGGAGACATCGGTCGCGAAGTCGTTCATGAGTTTCAGCGTGCAGGCACCCCGTTTGTCGTTATAGAACGGGATCCCCAGCATTCGGAACTTGCCGATGATGATGCGGTTCCTTTTATCGCCGGCGACGCGTCGGAAGAGGCGGTGTTGCAACATGCCCGTATCGAAGTAGCTGCGGGCCTTGTCGCCGCGCTTCCCTCCGACGCGGACAACGTGTTTGTCACGCTCACGGCGCGGCAAATGCAGCCGTCTTTGACAATTATCGCAAAGGGAACCGACGAACTGGCAACGTCAAAACTTCGACGCGCCGGCGCCGATCGAGTTATAACTCCCGCCAAAATCGCCGGTCGCCGGATCGCCTCGTCTATTCTCCGTCCGTCGGTGGTCAATTTTCTCGACGTGATCGTTGACGATTCCGAGGTTGCGATGCGGATGGAAGAGTTTGCCGTGTGTGACGGCAGTCTCGTGGCGGACAAGACGCTGCGTGAAGCGGCGATCGGCGAACACACCGGCGCGATCGTGCTTGGAATCACCGATCGCAACGGTTTGGCCCGAAACGACGGGACTCGGGCGGGGCTGTCCTCAATCAAGATCCGCACCGGCGACCGTATTATCGGCCTGGGAAGTGAAGATCAGTTGCGGGAGCTGGAGAAGATCGTTCAGTCTCCCTGAACGGCAACGTCAGACTTGCGCTACCGAGCCTTCGCCGCCATACTACATCCATGAAGATCGTGGAATTACAGGACGTGCCCAGAAAACCGATGGAATCACCCGATGTGAAAGGGATTACCAAGCAGGTGCCGGTCGGTGTTGCCGACGGTTCACCGACGATGTCGATGCGTGTCCTTACGGTGGAGCCCGGGGGCTTTTCCCCGTACCATTCCCATCCCTGGGAACACCTGAACTACATCCTGGCCGGTTGCGGGGTGATGGTGAACGAAGCGGGAGACGAGCATCCGATCAGTGCGGGGAACTTCGCCTTTGTGAAACCCGATGAAAAGCATCAGTTTCGCAACACCGGTGCGGAGCCGTTGCAGTTTATCTGCCTGGTCCCCACCGAGCGGGAATAGCCGGGACAATCCGACATACCTTCTGCAGCGAGACGATGATGTCCAAGACTCCCCTTCACGACCTTGATGAACGCGACTGGGCGATTATAGAACTACTCCGGGCCGGCACCATTTCCAACAGCGCCGTCGCCAAGGAACTGGGTGTTTCCGAGGGGATGATCCGTCAACGGATTAAACGCCTGCGTGAATTCGGCATTCTCTCTCTGCGCGGCCTGATCAATCCGGAAATTCTTGCCAACAGGCAGGTGGTGTGGCTCGGCGCTAATGTCACCGAGAGTCACCTGTTGGCGGAAAAAGCGGAAGAGATCTCGCATTTGAAAGATGTTCTTTCCGTGTCGATCGTTTCCGGGCGGTTTGATCTGGTGATCGAGCTCTTGCTGGACAGCCACCACGGACTCGTTGATTTTCTCATCGACCAGTTGTCGCAGGTTGCGGGGATAACCCGCACCGAAAGCTTCGTCACCCTCAAAACATACTCAAAATTCGTCTGAATTCGAAACCTCTTACCAAGCATTCACTTTCTTTGACACGTGTGGCGTTCGCCGAGTCCATAATCGTTCGAAATTTATCGAATTGGTTGATCATACAACGAAAACCGTAAGAAAATGTTTGACTTCCTACGAAAACCGTGGGAATCTGTCAGTAATCCCACCTATGGAGGACAAGTATGCAAATCGGATCAGTAAAAGAAATCAAAAAGCATGAATACCGGGTCGGTCTCACCCCAAGTTGCGCCCGGGCGTATATCGCCGACGGCCACACCGTCCGGGTTCAAAAATTCAGCGGTATCGATGCCGGGTATGAAGATGACGAATACAAAGAGGCCGGCGCAATTCTGTGCGATACCGCCGAGGAGATCTGGGGCGCCAGCGACATGATCGTGAAGGTCAAAGAGCCGCAGCCGGATGAGTACCCGCTGATGAAGGAAAACCAGATTCTCTACACCTACCTGCACCTTGCCGCGGATGAGATGCTCACCAAGGAGATGCTCCAACGGAAGGTCAAAGGTGTTGCCTATGAAACGGTTGAAATGCCGGATCATTCATTGCCGCTCTTGCGCCCGATGAGTGAGATCGCCGGACGGATGAGCATCCAGGAGGGCGCGCGATTCCTTGAACGCCCCCAGGGCGGACGCGGCGTGCTTCTCGGCGGTATCCCCAGTGTTGAAAAGGGAAAAGTGGCAATCCTCGGTGGCGGCGTTGTTGGTACCCACGCGGCGAAAATGGCGATCGGGCTTGGTGCCGATGTAACTGTTCTTGACGTGAACATCGACCGGCTCAACTATCTTGATGACGTGTTTGCCGGACGGGTCCATCTGCTTTACTCCAACCAGGCCCACCTTGAACTGGTTCTCGAGAAGAGTGATCTCATCGTTGGAGCGGTTCTGATTCCCGGTGCCAAGGCGCCGCACCTGATCAAGAAAGACGATCTGCGGAAGATGAAAAAGGGATCGGTACTGGTGGACGTTGCCGTTGACCAGGGCGGCTGTATAGAGACCACGCATCCGACAACACACGACGATCCGGTCTTTACGATTGACGACGTTGTCCACTACTGTGTTGCCAACATGCCCGGCGGCGTCTCCCGCACCTCGACGCAGGCGCTCACCACCGCCACGTTACCGTATGGTCTGCTGATCGCCGGCAAAGGTCTTGAGGCGGCGGCTGCCAGGCAAAGCGCGATCGCGCGGGGCATCAACACCTATGACGGAAAGCTGACCTACAAAGGCGTTGCTGACGCGATCGGCATGAACTTCGTTCCTGTTGGAGATCTGATCGACGGAGTAAAGATCTGACGGATCCGACCGAACTTAAAATGTGAGCTATTCTGGTACTGTTGTGAACCGGGACCACGAATATGCTGCAGGATTCGATTAACGAATTTTTGCTGGCGTATACCGGGTCCCGGGTTTAGGATAGTGTCAGATCAATTTTGGAATCCATCATGACACGAGGAGGAATGTATGGAAGCTTTTAATGCGGTTATCGGCGCGATCGGCGGATTCGCCTGGGGCCCGGTAATGATCGTCCTGTTGTTCTCAACGGGGTTGATCCTTTCGGTCGGGACAAAGATCGTCCAGTACCGGAAACTTGGGTACGCCTTCAAGCTCTTGTTTACCAAGTCTGAAGGTGACGGAGACATCAGTCCTTTTGCGGCGCTGATGACCTCGCTTTCCGCAACGATCGGTACCGGAAACATCGCTGGTGTGGCAACGGCGATCGCCCTTGGTGGTCCCGGTGCTGTCTTCTGGATGTGGATCACCGCGATCCTCGGTGGTGCGACCAAGTTCAGTGAGGCGGTTCTTGCGGTTAAATATCGCGTTACCGACGAAGCGGGTGAGAAATCGGGTGGTCCGATGTACTACGCCAGCGTCGGTATGGAAGAAAAGTACGGCGGAAACTGGAAATGGCTCGGGTGGCTGTTTGCGTTTTTCGCGTTTATCGCCTCCGTCGGTATCGGCAACATGGTGCAATCGAACTCCGTTGCTGCGGCGGTCAATAACCAGTTGAACGTGGCGCCGTGGATTACCGGCCTGATCCTCGCAGTCGCCGTTGGTGCGGTGATTATCGGTGGTATCAAAAGCATCGCCCGCGTGTCCGAGAAGATCGTCCCGGTGATGGCGGTTATCTATGTGATCGGTTCGCTGATTATCATCTTCGTCAACTATGACCAGCTCGGTCAGGCGTTTGGCTGGATCTTTGGCAACGCGTTTACCGGCAAAGCGGTTGGTGGTGGTCTCCTCGGGTCGGTTATTCGGTTTGGTGTCGCCCGCGGTATCTTCTCCAACGAGGCGGGGCTTGGTAGTGCGCCGATCGCACACGCCGCCAGCCAGACAAACGATCCGGTCCGTCAGGGTATTATCGCCAGTCTTGGTTCCTTCCTGGACACGATCGTCATCTGTACGATGACTGCCCTCGTTATCCTGACCAGCGCGATTCTTACGATGCCTGAAGGGGTTATGGAAATCACCAACAACCTCAACGGTGCGGAACTCACCACGGCTGCGTACCGCTCACAGCTCCCCGGCTTCGGCGGCTTTATCGTCAGCTTTGGTCTGGTGTTCTTTGCGTTCTCCACGATGTTGACGTGGTACTTCTACGGCTTCAAGTCGCTCGAGTACATCACCAGTCGTGCTGTCGCTGAGTACTACAAGTGGGTCTGGGTTGCCCTGGCGTTTGTCGGTGCGATCGCGTCTCTGGACTTTGTCTGGAACATCTCCGACGCATTCAACGGCCTGATGGCGATTCCCAACCTGATTGCGCTTATCGCGCTGAGCCCGGTTGTGTTTGCCGCCCTCAAGGAATACGAAGGCAAGCTCAAGAACTGAGGTTTTTGACGGTTCATTCTTTGGTGAATGTGAGCCCTGGTCCATGCGTGGCCAGGGCTCTTTTTTGAAAGGAACAC
>JAQIBO010000070.1 GCA_027859055.1 Spirochaeta sp. | reverse complement strand
GGAAATTTCGATTCGCACTCCGTCATTTGAATCCTTTGTGACCTTATAGGGCACCATCCCGATCTCGTCGCTCACTTCGCTGTATCGGCGCCCCATGAACCGCTTGATGGAGAAAATCGTATTTTCCGGGTTGGTCACCATCTGGTTCTTCGCGGGCTGTCCCACAAGACGCTCAACGTTGTCGCCCTTCTTGACAAACGCGACCATAGACGGCGTTGTTCGCTGGCCTTCGGCGTTCTGGAGAACTTCCGATTCGCCCCCTTCAATCACAGCGACGCACGAGTTGGTCGTGCCCAAGTCTAGTCCAATAATTTTACCCATATTTGCAACTCCTCTTTTCTGTTATTGGTTATCGGTGGAAGGCATCGACACTTTCACCTTGGCGGACCGAAGCACCCGATCGTTGAGCATGTACCCTTTCTGATAATCCTCAAGCACGATCGATTCTTCGTGGTCGTCGCGAGGCTCGGTGGTCACCGCTTCGTGTCTTTGTGGATCAAACACCTCACCGTCAGAGTCAAAACGTTTCAGCCCCCACTTTCGTTCCAGCATATTCGTCAGCTGATTCTCAATGAGTACAATTCCATCGTGAAACGAATCGTAGTCACGAGATTCTTCAGCGGAACGAATCGCACGTTCAAAATCATCAATGATCGAAGTCATGTCAAGAAGCAACTGCTGGTTGGAAAACTGAACCGCCTGTTCCTTGTCCCGAATCATCCGTTTTCGATAGTTCTCAAGGTCGGCCTGTTTCCGGAGATACTGATTTTTCAGCTCCGTGTTTTCCAGCTCAAGCTCCTGAATCCGGGTCTGCAACGTTCGCATGACCTCAGATTCCGTCTGTCCAGTCTGCTCGCTTTTTTCGGTTCTCAGGTCGCCCATCTCTTCCCCTGCGGTTGTGGTGGCGTTTACCACCACAGACTCATCGTCAGGGGGACCGGCGGCGGTGGTTTCCGCTTCCGCTTCAACCGCACCTGCTTTATCCTCTTCTGCCATATGGTTCCTCTATCATGTCTTCAGTAATTGCTTGAAAAATACAAAGACCGCAGGCGCGCGTCAACCAAAACGGCCCTGCATGAGCAAATCTCCACGTGCAAGCGGTACGATAGACGAGGCTGACGCCGTCGGTTCAGTGCTATTTTTTTCCGGTCAGCTCCAGAATGAGTTCAACTTCACCTTTGCTCACCTTCGTCGCCCGGGCGATCTCATCAACGTTCCACCCCTGGTGGGCCAGCTTCTGCACCGTTTCGCGGGCGTTCATCGAGGGCGCGCCGCCGTCAACGGGATTTTTCCGCGTCTCTTCCCGCATGAGCGAACCGAGCAATTTGACCTGCTCCCCCGCGTCTCGCCGGATCTCTTCCAGTCGGGTTTCCGTCCGGGCGAGCCACTCCCGTGCAGTCTGCAACTCCTGCATCCGCGATTCCACGTCTGCGAGTGTCTGCTCAAGATTGGCCAGTTGCGTCACCGCGTGGTCCGTCTCCTTCCGCGCCGTGGCAACCTTCTTGAGCTGCCCGGACAACGCCTGCACCTGCTGCGGCATCGCTTCGATCTGCTGCGTCAGTTCGGTCATCCGCGTCTCGATATCGGAAAGACCGCGGTTGTTCACTTCGAGACTGTCTACCGTCTGATCTATGAGACCGCGACGCTTTTCAAGCCGGTCAAACCGTGACTCAACCTCATCCTGCAACTCGTCAAGACTGCGCAACCGCGCGGTGATCTCCTGCAGCTGTTCGTCACTGTTGCCGACATGCTCGATCTTCTGTTCCACCGACTGGGCGAGTCCGATCAGGCGCTTATAGTCCTCCTCGAGGAGGTCAATTCGGCGTTTGTCCGCGGAAAACCGGGCCATCTTTTCTCCGGCATCGGCGGACATTTTCCTGATCTTGGTGAACTGGCCTTCGATCTCCCGCACCTCGCCACGCAACCCTTCCACGCGAGTAATTTCGTTCTTGAGCTCTTCGATGTTGTCCTGCAACGCCATTTTCAGCGTGTCCGCTCGCTCAAAGATCTTGGTCTGTTCGATAAACGCCTTTTGCCGTTTATCTATTTCGCCCAGCGTCGTTTCCAGTGTTCGCGCCTCGTCTTCCAGTTTGCCCAACAGCTTGTCGCGCATCGCCTGGAACTGACCGCGGGTATCGTCCACGAGCCCGCGGAACTCCGCTGACCGGTCGTCAAGACGTTCCACAATCGCGCTTTCATGTTCGTCGATCGAGTTGCGAATCCCGCGATACCGTTCCTCAAACTCCTCAACCGCGTGCTGCGAAACATCGGTAATCCGGTCTTCGAGTTTCTGCACCGACCCGCCTAACCCGGTGAGCTCGTTCTTGATCCGGGCGCGCTCGTCATGGCTCTCCTCAACCAGCTCTTCCCGCTCTTCGTTAAACTCCCGTTTCAGTTCCTGCATGTTTTCCGAGATCCGCACCTTCGTATCCGCCAGCTGGTTGTTCACATCGGCGCTGCTCGATCTGAGCTGGTTCAGCACCTCCGTCTGCCACACCGCGATATCGCTGCGGGATGCAGAGATCATGCCCTCAAGCTCTTCCGTTCCACTGCTGACGCTTCCCCGAATATCGACGATCCGTTGCTCAACCTCCGTTTCAAACTCCTTCAGCTCGTCACGAACGCGCGTGTCAGCCTGGGAGAATTCCTGTCGGAACGTCTGGAACGACCGGTCCCGCAGCGCCGACAGCTCTTCCTGCATGGAGCTCTCAAATCCGGTAATGTGCTCCTCGGCAGCGTCGATTCGCGATTGAAGTCCGCTTCGAAATGAATCGATCTGTTCATCAGTCTTGTTCAGTTGGCCGGTAATCGTCTCCTGAAACTGTGACAGCCGCCCGCGGAGATCTTCGTTATAGCGCTGTTCCAGCTGTGCCCGTTCGCTGCTGTGTTCCTCTTGAAGGTGGACGAGGCGTTCATCAACCTCTGTCCGCCATTGCGAGATCTTCGCCTCCATCGCGTCGGAGCGGGAGCGGAGATCGGTAAAAAATTCATCCTCAAAGACTTTCAGTTTCTCACTGACGTTCTCATACGCCCGTTGTTTCAGCTCGTTGAGGCCGCTTTCGAGCTCTCCCATGGAACCGCGCAACGTTTCCATCGCGGTCTCGGCCTCGGCGCGATCCTGTTCCCGCAGTTCCCGGAGCTCCTCCCCAAACGAGAGGAAATCGCCACGGACGCGTTCGCTGATCCGCTCCATCGTTGCACGCAGGTGCTGTTCCAGCTGATCGATATCTCCGTTCACCGTTTCGATCTTTGTGAAGCGGTAGTTCAGCTCGGTTTCGTAATCCTGCAACCGTTTCTCAAGATCGCCGAGAACGCGGGTTTCGACCTCACGGGAAGTTCGATCGACCCGAGCACCAAGCTGTTCTTCCATTTCGGCAATCCGCGTCTCCGTCGTTCCCGACGCCTCCGAGAGCCGTCGATCGACTTCTCCGATCGCGCTTTCCAGCTCTCGAGAGACCTCCTCAACGGAGGCGCGATCGTTCTCGTTGCTCACCCGGAGTTCGGCGAGAGCCGCAGTAAAGCGCGCCCGTTCCGCATCGATCCGCTGATCCGTGTCCTCCGCGTGGGCGGCCAACGCGCTTCGCACGTCCTCCACGCGGGAGTGTATCGATTCGTCCAGTGCGGCGACGCGGGTGGTCAGATCCTCGACCGAACGCTCCGATTCCGCAGAAGCTTCCCCGACACTGGTTCGCAGCGCCTGAAAGGCGGACTCAATCGCTTCGCGCTCCGTCCGACTTGTCTGCACAAGGTGTTCGATATCACCGTCAAGAGCTGTGCGCGTGCTGTCGATCCGTTCGGTGAGCTCGCCGGTGAGCTGCTGTTCAAACGCTTCCAGACGGACGGTTTCTTCCGCCCGGAGTCGGTCTATCTCTGCGGTCAGCTCGTCCCGCACGGCGGAACTCTCATTGTTGATGTGCGCCCGCAGCGTCGCAAGCGCCTCAGTCTCCATCGACCGTCCCTGTTCGGCAAGACGCTGTAACTCCTCCTCCGCTTCGGCGACGGTGGCAGCGAGGGACTCCTGCAACGTTTCAATCGTCCGTTCGCTTTCCGCCTGAAATTCGCTCCCTTCGCGGCGGGCGTCCTCGATAAAGGTGCGGATATCCTGAGTCTGCGTATGCAATTCTTCCCGGTTTGCCTGGGAAATACCGCCAAGTTCGTCCCGGGCGTCGGCAACGAGTTGCTGATGAAGATCGCGAAGATCTTCTCGTGCCTGGTGGGACTGCTCTTCCGCTTCCCCGTTGAGCCGCGCCACTTCCTCCTGAAACTCCTGGACGCGCGTACCGGCTCCATCGATGCGATTTGCCAGTTCGGAGACGCGTTTCTCGCTTGAGGCAAAGATCCTGGCCTCAAGCTCGCCGAGGCGCTCATCGTTTTGTTGTTCAAACCCGGACACGATTCCCGGAAGAGAGTGCTCCAGTTCTTCAATTTTGCCCTGTGTGGTCTTGATCCGCTTGCCGACTTTGTCAACGTACTCGCTCTCATCACGGACCCGCTCGATATTCTCTTCAGTCCGGCGCGTCATTTCCACCAGCTGGTTCAACGCCTGCTCGTATTCAGTCAGGCGCGTCCCGATCTCCTCGAGACTGCCGGTGCGTGAGTTGAGGTCTTCTTCGACTGCGTAGATACGTTTGAGAACCTCTTTGGCCGCTTTCTGATGGACATCCACCTCTATACCGATGTCTTTGAGCATCGTGACTTTTTCCGCCACGATCTCGTCCATCTCGCCTTGGACCCGTTCTACAAATCGTTTGACTTTATCCAGAGACCGGTTGTTGCGGTCCATCTGGCGGTAAACGGCGAGAATGACCACCACGACCAGCAGGACGATGATATCGCCGATGGTAAATCCCATAATTCCCTCTCCCAGGTTCCAGTTCCACCACAGTATAGCACTTTTGTCACAACTGTGAATCACGCACCGATGCGGTACTGTCGGTGCGCCTCTACTCCGCTGACAGACGAGTCGAGAGCCATGCTCGCAACTCGTGAAACTCCCGAAACTGCAGATCCGCAACACTGTTCCGGTGCAGCCGTCGAGTAATATGGGCCGTCTTCATACCGCACGAACGGGCGCCGACAACATCGTAGTGGTAGCTGTTTCCAACATACAGAATACGCTCTGCCGGACGGCCGAACTCCGCGATAAGACGCTGAAACGGTTCAGGATTCGGTTTCAGATACCCGGTTTCCTCCGACGAAAAGGCAACATTCCACAGGTTTTCGAT
>JAQIBO010000015.1 GCA_027859055.1 Spirochaeta sp. | reverse complement strand
GTGCTGGAGATCCTGTTCTCCACCCGGCAGGGGAGCTTGCGCCTGGACTGCGTATCGAGATCGCCGAGACCGACGAGCAGAAATCGCTATGGAACGAATACGTGGACCGCCGGCAACGCAGGGCGCCTGAGTGAATGGCGCCGTCAGGTCCCGTAAAGAACACGCCGGCACTTGACGCGGCGCCGCTCCGTTTGTAATCTAAAGGTGAAAGATATTGGGGGGCTCGGGTATGACCGGGCTGAGATTAGGGCTACGAGCCCTTGACCCATTTAACCTGATCCGGGTAATGCCGGCGGAGGGAAATCGTACCGAAGGATGCGCGGTGCCGAGGAGGCGCCCACTTCCGGAGGATCCGAAGAACGCCGGCCACCATTCGAGGTGGCCTTTTTTTTGTCCTGCCCGTCGTTGTTACCGCACAGAAGGAGTATCTCCTATGAAAGCTGGAGCGCAGATATCGCTGCACGCGATGACTGACCGGTTCGTGGAGGTGATCATGGATGCGGTACGAGTGATCCAAAGCCGACCTACGATCGAAACGCGTACCGACGACATAAGTACCGTGGTTCTGGGGGACGATCGGGAGGTGTTAGCCACCGTCCGTGATGCGTTCGCCGCCGCCGCAGCGAGCGGTGTCCATGTGGTGCTGAACGCCCAGTTCTCCCGGGGCTGTCCCGGGGACGACTATTGCCTTGCCGACGCCCCGACGAAGCGGGCCGCAGGGGAGGCGGAACGTGCCACCGGCCCCGCGGAGCGCCTCGAGCGCGGCGCGGATTCCTCAACTGAGAACCATCCGGTTGCGTGCCAATTCGCGTTATATCCGTTGGGCACGCCGCGGTACATGGACCAGATCTATGGCGCCATCGAGTGTGCCAAGGACGGAGGAACGTTCACCCGTTCCAAGCATTTCGTCAGCCGCCTGGACGGCACGGTGGCGGCGGTCTTCGATGAATTGTTTGCCGCGTTCGTGCACGCGGAGAGCGGCCACGTCACGATCCACGCCACCGTTTCCGCCAACAGTCCCTCAACAAACCAGTAGGAGAAGAACATGAATACCAATAGTTTCCATATATCCGCTCAGGAAAACCGGAACAGCTGGACCACCCGGGAGACGGTGGTCATTTCAGTGAGCTCCGTCGTCTTCGGTATGTTGTATCTGGCATGGGTGCAACTGTGGCTCGTCGCTCAGGGCGTGATCGGACCGCTTGCGATGGATATCGTCTTTGGGTTCTGGTTTGCCGGTTCGGTTTTCAACACGTATGTGATCCGTAAGCCCTTTGTGGCTCTGGCCACGGCCCTTATCGCGAGTCTGGCGGAGGTGCTCACGGGCAATCCGGCGGGAGCGATCCTGCTTCTCACCGGAGTGATTCAGGGCGCCGGCTCGGAGCTGCCGTTCCTCCTCACCAGATGGCGTCGCTATTCGGTGACGATTCTCGCGCTTTCAAGCGTCAGTGCAGCGGTCTTCAGCTTCGTCTACAACTGGGTCCGATTTGACTACCAGAATCTCGAACCTGGGCTCCTCATCGCGATGTTCGTCATTCGCATCACCAGCGGTGTGCTCCTGGGATCACTGCTGCCGCTCTTTTTCGCCAGTCGACTGCGCAAGACGGGAGTCTTTTCCGGATTGGCGATCGACACGCCGCGCCGTGGGTGAGTCGGCGCTGCTCACCACGAGAGACTTGGAGGTACGCTTCACTACGAGCCGACCTCCCGCGCTGACCGGCGCCAACCTCGACCTCAGCGCCGATTCGGCAACGTGGTTCCTGGGGCCCAATGGTTCCGGCAAGAGCACCCTTGCCCTGGCTTG
Organism: Spirochaeta sp.; assembly: GCA_027859055.1. Lineage (GTDB taxonomy): Bacteria > Spirochaetota > Spirochaetia > DSM-27196 > Alkalispirochaetaceae > Alkalispirochaeta. The sequence continues at coordinate 2,599 of JAQIBO010000015.1, read as the reverse complement.
CGCGGGGCTGGTGCCCGGAGTCGTTCCCGCGGAACGCCTCGGGTCGGTGCGTCTCGACGGCGAGGATCCGGCGACGCTGCCTCCCCGGGAGCGCGTCCGGCGCGTGGGACTTATCCTGCAGGACCCGGAGGCGCAACTGGCGGCGCCCTCCGTACGAAGCGAGCTCGCCCTGATTCTGGAGAACCAGGGCGTTTCCGCCGAGGAAATAGACCTCGCCGTGGGCGAGGTCGTCGAGGAGCTGGGGATAGCACATCTCGCCGATCGGCGCGTTCATCGGCTGAGCGGTGGTGAGAAACAGCTTGTCGCGATCGCCGCGTTCGCGGTGCGTCCACCGAAGGTTCTGTTCCTTGATGAACCGGGGGCGTATCTGGACCACGAAAACCGCCGTCGGTTGTATCGCTTCCTTGGAACGCTCCGGCGATCCCGGCACTCCTCGACGCTTATCCTGGTAGAACATCGCACGGACGGTCTGCCGGAGCCGGATCACGTTGTCACGCTATCCGAGGGCACCGTGGCGGAGGTCGCCGCCGCGGGGCAGATCGCTCCCAAAGCGTGGGGCTCCTCGTTTCCCACCCTCCCGCGACGACGATCTACTTCGTCGCCGGTGGTCCGACTCGAGAAACTCAGCTTTTCCTGGTCTCGCGCGGCGGAGACCGCGCCGCTATTGAAGGAGATCGATCTTGAACTTCGCCCCGGAGAGGTGACCGTTATTCAGGGTGCGAACGGAAGCGGAAAGACGACCCTCCTGCGCCTGATAGCCGGTGCCCGCAAACCCACCTCCGGGCGGATCGTGCGTTCCGAATCCGGCCGCCGTGCCTATATGCCTCAAAATCCCGAGCACCTGTTCGTGTCATACACCGTGTGGTCGGAATTGGAGGAGGCGTCCTCGTACGGGAATCGATGGCGTGGTGAGCTTGCGGCGGAAGCGGCTCCCGAGGTTCTGGCCCAGCGCTTCGGACTCGAGGATCTGCTGGAGGCCAATCCGTTCGAGCTTTCCACCGGACAGAAGCGACGGGTCAACATGGCGATCGCCGCTGCGGTGGGAGCCACGGTCGCGCTGCTCGACGAGCCGACGTTCGGACTTGACGCGCCCGGCGTGTGTGAACTGATTCACCTGGTGGAACGGCTCCGGGATGAGGGCGCGACGACTCTGTTGGTTACCCACGATAGCTCATTTGCGGCGGCGGTGGCCGACAGGCTGCTGACGATACACGATGGCGCGCTGCACGAAGAGAGCACCGTTGGTTGACCACGCTGCGGCTGCGCGGCGCTTGCTCCAGGGGGTCAATCCGTTGACCCGGGCGGCGGTGTCCCTGCTGTTCATTATCACCGCAACCGCGGTCGGCTCGCCGGAAATCCTCGCGGTGTGGCTGACAGTGGCGCTTCTCAGCAGCGTCGCCCTGACGACTCTCGGAACGCGGAGCCTGATCAAACGGCTGACTCCGTTTCTGGTCGTCGGTCTTGGCTTTCTGTGGATGAACCTGCTCTTTCACCGGAGCGGTGATCTGGGGCTGGGACTGCGCGCCGGGGGTATCCTCGTTCTGAGGGCGCTGGTGTTCGGCGGCTTTTCGATCTTCTTTGTGGCGGACCTCGATCACGAGCAGTTCGCCGCATCAATGATTCGCTTCGCCCGGGTGCCTCCGCGCATCGTCTACGCCACTCTGATCGCCTTCCGACTCGGTCCGGTTCTTGCCGAGGAGCGCCGCTCCATCGCGCTATCGCTGGCCTTAAGGGGGGTGCCCGCCGACCGTCGCCTCAGGAGTCGCATCGGTGCGTGGGCGCGGCAGAGCGTGGGCGTATTCGTCGCCGCGCTGAGGCGGGCATCGCGCATCGCCGTTGCGTTTGAAGCGCGCGGCCTCGACGATGGTCCCCGGACGTTCCGGACGGTACCACGATTCGGCGCCGGGGACGCGCTGTTTCTATCGGTGTACGTGCTCCTGCTGGCGGGAACGTTTGTGCTTATCCGCTGGGATCCCTGGAGTGGTGGGTTTTCCGAAGGATGAGCCTACTATCGGCTATGCTGCACCCGAAGACGGGTCGGCTGGTCGCCGGCGCGCGGTGCGCTTCGTCGATGCGTGCCTCTCCGGTTCCGTGACGTGTGCCTCCGCATCTGTGAGCGCGACGATCAGGCCGCGACCTTAAGTGGTGTAAATTTGGTGTAAGTCGGGACTGCGTTTCAGTGACTGTGGTCAATTGGGACAGCGGGCTCAGTTGATAGTGGTTTCCCGGACGCTGGGGTCTACTTGGCGCTCTGCACCAGGCTCTCTATCTGAAGCGGGAAGCGCGTTTCGCCAGTATGTGGTTTTGTGAGCACGGCAGTCTCTGTCGCGACCACGGCGCACCGGTACGTTCCCCGTGGTGGTCGCAATGAGCTCCACACAATATTCGAGCGACACTTCGACGTCTTCTGTGCACGGTACGACACGAAGTACGCCGCCACCTATGGCATGTACGTAAGCGGCAATTTCACCGCACGTCGGGGTACTATAAAACTTGGTGGATAGAAAAGGAAAAGGGCATACCCTTCGGACAACGACAAAATCATTCGAAGGAGTTACGTATGCCCCACAGCCAATCTACCTCACCACAGCCGGAAGAG
>JAQIBO010000014.1 GCA_027859055.1 Spirochaeta sp. | reverse complement strand
CTCTTCCGGCTGTGGTGAGGTAGATTGGCTGTGGGGCATACGTAACTCCTTCGAATGATTTTGTCGTTGTCCGAAGGGTATGCCCTTTTCCTTTTCTATCCACCAAGTTTTATAGTACCTCCGGCGACTTTCGCCTTGGAGACGACGCGTAGGGGCTACTCTGTAATCGGGAATTCCAAAGTCACCCGGGTACCGTTATCGTTCTTGAATGTGATGGTACCTTCCAATTGTTCGGTCAGCATTTTAACGATAGTGAGACCAAACCCGGGTGATTCGTTTTCCATGATTCTTTCATCAATTCCAACACCGTTATCATGGATGATGAGCGTCATCTCGTTTTCTTCCTTAGTGATCGTTAGGGACACTTTCCCATTGTCACGGTCACGGAACGCGTACTTGAAAACATTGGTCACAAGCTCATTGATGATTATGCCGATGGAAACCGCCTTCTTAGAAGCAACATCAATATCCGCAACATGCGTTTTCACGGTTATGTTTTTCTCCGGATCAAAAAACATGACCAGCGAATCAATAAGGCTCTCCGCATAGTCTCTAATGGATATCTCAACGCGGTCTTCGCTTATCAATAACTTCTCATAAAGAACCCGTATGCTTTGAACGCGGGAAATGGCCTCCTGCAGCGCGGCTTTCACGTCAGGGGAGTCCGAATCTCCGATTTGCAACGACAGTAAGCTCTCAATAGTAGCCATATTGTTTTTCATACGGTGATGGCCTTCCCGTAGAAGTGTCTCTTTTTCGGCGAGCTGTTTCTGGATTTTTTCTTCCGCTTGCTTGCGATCAGTGATGTCTCTTGTATTGAAGAGGATCTCTTTTTGATTTCCATCATTATCAAAAATTAAAGTTGCAAATGTTTCAAACCATAAATATGATCCGTCGGCACATCGATTTCTATATACAGCATCTGCAGTTGTTTTTTTACTGGATAGAAAATCTACGAATTTCGCCTGTAATTCCGGTAAATCATCAGGGTGGACAAAATCCATTACATTTTTCCCTATAAGATATTCAATCTCATAGCCCAATATTGTGTGGGAAGAACCGGCGAATTTAAAATTTCCGTCCATGTCAGTTACAGAAACCAGATCGAGCATGTTGTCAGATATTGTCTGCAAGTCATCTTTTGCTTTTCGGATTTCTTCTTCCGCCATCTTCCGCTCAGTAATATCACGAACACTGGATACGACGAAATCTTCACCGCCTTCGCTATAACTAAAGGCGCTCACTTCTACTGGAATTAGAGAACCGTCACGTCTCACATCTTCTGCTTCAAAAGTAAGATGTTTCTCCTCAACAAGCTTTCGGACCCGTGAAGGCATCAAAGAACGAGTCTTTTCAGAAGCAATATCACTCATTGGCATCTGCAACAGTTCTTCCCTGCTGTATTGTGATAATCTGCACGCTTGTTCGTTTACTTCAATAATCCTGCCGGGTAGATTATCGTCCCCAAGTTCACGGACAAATATGGCATCGTTGGAATAGTTAAAAAGTGATCGATATTTCTCTTCTGCGCGCTTGCGGTCGGTGATGTCTTGCGTGACGCCAAACCACTGGATATCGCCATTTGCACTCACGACGGGCGTTGATTCTATGCGGAGCTGACGCTGGTCTCCGTCGCCCGTAATGATCCGTCCTTCCCATTCAAACGGTTTCGCTGCGTTGGCAGCGTCTCGGTTCAGTTTTACAAAGCTCTCTCGGTCATCGGGGTGTACCAGATCGGTCACCGTGGCTGCGTCGTTCATAACATCTTCCCTGCGCAGCCCATGAATCTCACACCAACGGTCGCTGACGTACTGGAATTCTATGTGCCCATTCGCTTCTACCCAAGCGATATAGATTCCCACGGGAACCAGTGCAACCAGTTCATCGTAACGAGTCACGCTTTCGGCAAGCTTCGTCTCAGCCTGTGTGCGCTCAGTGATATCAACCCCAGTTGCCAGAATACCTGTAGCGTGTCCACCCGCATCCGTGAGGGTGTTGTTGGACCATTCGACAAGGATCTTCTGCCCGTCTTTTCCGGTAACGGAGTTCACGTTTCGATGGGTCTGATTGTCGGCTGTGGTCTTTAGTAAAACCGTCTTGACGATATGACTGTCTTCCGCCTGTACAAACGTTTCTATCCAGTTCATCCCCTTGACTTCGTCCAAGCTGTAGCCGAGAAGTTCCTCGGTGTAGGGATTGAATCGTACGATGTTTCCATCCATATCCAGCACCAGAATAATTATCTGGGCGGTCTCTATGAGGCTTTCGGCAAAGTTGCGTTGCTCCCGTACCGCTGCTTCCGCCTGCTTGCGTTCGGTGATGTCCATTGCGGTAAAGGTAACACCCAGGGAGATGTCCGTCGGATGAATGGGGGACGAGGCGAGGAGTACTTCGATAACCGTACCATCTTTTTTCTTCCAGCGGGTTTCAACGGTTCCACCGCCGCGTGCATCTATCTGCCGGTACTTCTCTGCGCCGACGTAATCAAAATCCTCTTGAGACGGATAAAGAATTCTGGCGGGTTTTCCTATCAGTTCATCACAGGAGTAGCCTGTCATAAGGCAGAGTCTTTCGTTCGCCTCTACTATGGTCCGCTTTTTCCTGCCTTGAACCACCCCTATACCTGTAGGGGCCGCCTTGAATATGCTCGCGATTTTTTCTCTACTCCTCTTCAAGGCATCGTCCGCACGCTTCTGTTCTGAGATGTCCTCAAAAGTAGCGTGCACCTGATAGGGTGTATCTTCACCCGGCCTGAAAAGAGGGATAGCTGCGATTAATAACCAAACATACTCTTCAGTTTCAGGAACAAAGACGCCTCTTATTACCGGGCCCACCTTTTCACCCGTTTTCAATGCAGCCATAACAGGATGTTCGGGACCGGGTATCTCCTCACCATCTTCGGTTATCATCTTCCAGCGAGGGTCCATGGGAGTTTTACCGTTCATCTGGTCAAAGGACAAGCCGAGCAATTTTTCTGAAGCCGGATTTGCGGAAATGATGGAACCATGCGCATCGAGATACACAACCCCCGGGGACATCGTCTCGAAAAGCGTGCGGTGCTTTTCCTCGCTTTGTGCAATCCTGCTTTTTGCATCAAACAGCCTGAAAGCCATTTTGATAGATGCATCAAGAACGGTCACGCTCGAATCCTTCACGACATAACCATAGGAGGTGATCTTTTCCGTCTTCTCAACGATTTCAGGTTCTGTGTGGGAGGAGAGGAACACTATAGGAATGTCATGATCTTTCAGGATGATCTCAGCAGCCTCAGTGCCGTCGATGCCGGAACCCAGATTGATATCCATGAGGATCAGGTCCACAGGGTGCGTGTTATCAGTAATGGTCTGTACGGCTTTTTCCCCCGTGGTGACATGATGAACGCTGTACCCGTACTTCTCCAGCTGCATCTTTTCCGTCATTGCGACAATTGTCTGGTCTTCCACCAGAAGGATGCGTTTCTTTACAGGTTCAGGCATACAACCTCAGCGTCTTTGTAACCATTGTGCCAAGTTTCGTTCATGGAGCATGGGTGGTCAAGTGTAGGAAGTCGGCGTGTCAAGTCGCCCCCGCCTCCCACCTCACCTCACAGCTCATCGTTCTCGAGAAAGCTGTAGTGTTCCGCCCCGGCAAAAACGATGTGGTCCAGGAGCCGAATCCCGAGGATGTCCCCCGCCTCCTGGAGGGATCGCGTCACTGCGTGGTCCTCGTTGCTGGGATGGGTTTTCCCGCTGGGGTGATTATGGGCGCAGATCACCGCCACCGCCCGGTCCTTGATCGCGTCGGCGAAAATCTCACGGGGATGCACCAGCGTACGATTCACCAGCCCGATTGAAACCACCCGAACGGTGATCACCTCGTGCGCGCCGTTGAGGGTGATAACGATGAAGTGCTCCTGCGGTCGGTCGGCGTAATGTTGCAGAAGCGGGAGTACATCACTGGGGTGGCGGACGCGGTAGTTGCGGGGCGCCAGGACGCGCCGGGCAAGCTCCAGCGCCGCAGTCAACTGGCTGACCTTTGCCGGGCCCATGCCGGGAATCAGCAGCAGGCGGCGCGGGTCGCTCTGGAAACGCGTCTCTTCCAGTGAGGTCAGAACCACATCTGCCAGTTTGAACACGTTACAGCCGGGAATACCGCTGCCGAGCAGGACGGCAAGGAGATCACGGTCGCTGAGAGTATCGGCGCCGGAATGGAGAAGTCGCTCACGCGGACGTTGTTCCTCATCTATGGCGGGGAGGGGGCCGCTTTTTTCTCGTACAAGCACACCTATCCGACATATCGTTTTCCAACGGTGCTTTTTCTGTACCCGGAGAATTTGCTATATTTCACCT
>JAQIBO010000010.1 GCA_027859055.1 Spirochaeta sp. | reverse complement strand
CCAACCGCCACTGTATGCTGTCGGCGATCGGCACCCCCAGCGCAACCAGTGTGTTTGCCAACGACGGCTGGCGTCCTTCCACGCGTTCCAGTTCCGCTTTTGTCTGCCGGACCAACGTTTCTCCCTCCAACGGATCGATTCCGCGGAGCTCACAAAAACGCCGAATCTGTCCGTCCACCTGGGTCCGGATGTATTCGTCGTTGCGGTAGAGGGTGTTGTCGATGTCAAACAGAAGCGCGTGCGGTTTTTCCGGTTGAAGAAACGTTTTCATATATCATCTGTGTGTACGGGCGCGTCTCGATTCGATCACGGGAAATACCGACCCGTTCCAACAATGTATGGAGTCGTGTTCGAGCAGACACAAGGTCGGTCTCAGAACTGTCATCGGGTAGCACCAGTTCAAGCTCAACAAACCGTCCTATCTCGTTTACGCTGCTCACTTCCACAACCACATCGTCCACCAGCCACGACGATCCGTGCTTGCGTTTCTCCACCACAACCGAAAACCCGAGGTCCTCGGCAAAACGCCGAAACGCTCCACCGTCGGAGACGGAAAATTCGCGTTCCACGTTCTGTTCCACCCCATCGACGAGCGTTTTCTGTTTGGCGGTACAGATCCACTCACCGTCATCGAACCGCAAGCGGAAGCGCGCGCCCTTGGGGGTGGGAGAACGGGAAAAATAGTAGTCCTCTTTGACGTATTCCCGTCCAAAGGTGCCGATTTCCCGCAGACGCGCCGTGAGCGCGGGATAATCGTCCACGTGCGCCTTGATTTCGACCTCGACACCCATCGTCGGCGCCTTACTTGGCCTTGCCCTGATTGGCGACTGCCTGCGCTTTTTCCGCGATCGCCTTCTGGTCACCCAGGTAGTAGTGTTTGATCGGTTTGAGATCCTCGTCGAGTTCGTAGACCAGCGGGATTCCGGTGGGAATATTGAGACCGACGATATCCTCGTCGCTGATGTCATCAAGATACTTGACCAACGCCCGCAGACTGTTGCCATGAGCGGCGATAATTACCCGCTTTCCCGTCTTGATCATCGGTGCGATCGTCTCATGCCACAGCGGAAGGAACCGCTCAACCGTATCTTTGAGGCACTCTGTCTCCGGGAGTTCCGCGGGACTCAGTTCCGCGTATCGGGGGTCCTTGCCCGGGTGGCGTTCGTCCGACGGATCCAGTTCCGGCGGCGGCGTGTCATAACTGCGGCGCCAGATCTTCACCTGTTCATCGCCGTGTTTGTCCGCCGTCTCCGCTTTGTTGAGACCCTGAAGTGCTCCGTAGTGACGTTCGTTGAGGCGCCAGTATTTTTCCACCGGTATCCACACCAGGTCCATCTCGTTCAGCGCCAGATGAAGGGTGTTAATCGCACGTTTCAGCACCGATGTATACGCAATATCGAAGATGAAGCCTTCCGATTTCAGCACCTGCCCGGCGGCGCGTCCCTCTTCGAGACCTTGATCGGAGAGGGCAACGTCCGTCCAGCCGGTAAAACGATTTTCTTTGTTCCAGACACTTTCGCCGTGTCGTAGTAAGACAACTTTGTACATGTTCAACGCTCCTTAACGGGTTCTTTCCGAGCTTACGCGGTAGGGCGCTGGGCTGTCAACGCGCGCCACGAGCACTGCAGCGGCCGGACAGAAAGCGCAGCTGTAACGAGAGCTCGATCAACCCAGGATATCGCGAACGCGCTGCAAAGCGTGTACAAACGTATCCACTTCTTCTTCGGTATTGTACAGAAAAAACGACGCCCGAACGGTACCGGTAATGCCGAAATGGTCCATAAACGGCTGGGCGCAGTGAAATCCGGTCCGCACCGCGATTCCCTGCTGGTCAAGTAGCGTGCCGATGTCGTTGGGGTGCAGCCCGTCCATGTTGAACGAGACGATGCCACCGTGGGGGGCATCGGTGGTGTCGCCGTAGACGGTCAGTCCGTCGAACTCCTGAAGCGCCCGCCGCAGCTTGAGTGACAGGCGCCGTTCGTGGTCCACAATCGCGTGGGGGTCCGCTGACATCAGAAATTCAGCCGCCGCCCCCAAACCGATCGCACCGGCGATGTTCGGGGTCCCCCCCTCGAAGCGTTCGGGAATGTGGGCCCACACCGCCCCATCCAGGGTTACCCGGCTGATCATATCACCACCAAAGAGGAACGGATCCATCTCCTCAAGCGCGCTCATCCGGCCGTACAGAACGCCGATCCCCGTGGGCCCGCACATCTTGTGCCCGGAAAATACCAGAAAGTCACATCCTAAAGCCGCAACGTCGGTCGGGTGGTGCGAGACGTACTGGGCACCGTCAAGGAGCACCACCGCCCCCACCGCGTGGGCGCGTTCCACAATTGCATCGATCGGCGGCATGTATCCGGTCACGTTGGACATCGCGGTTACCGCAACAATTCTCGTCCGCGGACCGATCGCCCGTTCCACCG
>JAQIBO010000007.1 GCA_027859055.1 Spirochaeta sp. | reverse complement strand
ACCGTGGACACCACCGGGTCCTCTCCCACTGCGATCGGGAGCGACGGACGTCCCCTTGCGTACGACGACGCCTTCTCGGCAGATCCTGCGGCGATGATGATCCTCTGGAAAGACCACGCCGCGGAGGCGGAGGCGCGGGAAATTTCCGAGGGGTTGGGTGTGGAGTATTCGTCGGAGTGGTTCTGGGCGAAAGTGCTCCATGCGGCCCGGGAAAGTGAACCGGTTCGCGCCGCTGCGGTGACGTGGGCGGAGCACGCCGACTGGTTTCCCGCGCTGTTGTGTGACAACCGCGATCCCGGGACGTGGAAGCGGTGCCGCAGCGGCGCTGCTCACAAGTCGCTGTGGCGCCCGGATCCGGTGGGGTATCCGGCGCGCGATCTGTTTCAACGCGTCGATCCGTACCTTGCAACCGTGTGGGACACCCTTGGCCGTGACGCCTGGAGTCCCGACGAACGGTTTGGCGTCCTGGCGACGGGTCCGGCGGAACGTCTCGGCGTTCCCGCGGGAATTGCCGTGGGCGTCGGCGTGTTTGACGCACACTCGGCGGCGCTTGCCGGCGGTGTGCGCCCGGGAACGGTCGCCAAGATTATCGGCACCTCGTCAAGCGATATGGTTGTTACGGATCTTCCAATCGAGCACGGGTTTCCCGGGGTGGAAAGCGCCGCCTTCGGATCGATCGTTCCGGGGCGGGTGACGATCGAGTCCGGACAGGCGGCGTATGGCGATCTGACGGAGTGGCTCGTGCGGCTGATCTCTTTCGGGAGTGACGTGGCACCGCGGCTTCGGGATGATCTCTTCCACGCTCTTGAATCCGCCGCTGCCGGGGCCGCCGCGACGATGGACCTCTCTGCGCTTCCTGTCGCCCTGGACTGGTTTAACGGTCGCCGCTCTCCCTTTGGAAATACCAACGTCCGTGGCGCCGTTACCGGGTTGAGTCTTGGTACCTCAGCGCCCGAGCTCTACCTGTCTCTCCTGGAAGCCGCCGCGTGTGCAACCCGCGCCGGGCTTGAGCACCTGCACTCCCTCGGCGTCGGCGTGGAACAGGTGCACGTCCTCGGCGGCGTACCCGATCGGTCGGAGCTGGCGGTGACGGTGCTTGCCAACGTGCTGGGCCGGCCGCTCTCGGTGCGCGAGTCCGCCGATGCCAGCGCCCGGGGCGCGGCGATTTACGCGGCGGTTGTCGGTGGGGTGTACCCGGACGTTCTTACCTCGCAGAGTGCGCTCCAGCTGGCGGAGCGGCACGTGGTGACCCCGAAGAAGCACCGGACAGCCGAGCACGAGCCGCGCTACCGCCGCTACCGCGAGCTTGCCGCCTCGGTCAGTACGCCTCACCCATATTGACGTAGGGAAAGACCCCGGACGGCGACACGGCGATATCGATGCGCAGGTTGAGGCGCTGCTCCTTGTTGAGGGCGATGCGAAACCCGATACCGCCGGCGCCGCGTGCCCGGGGGAGGTCAAGCTCGACGACGCTCTCTCCGACCTGGCCGACGGATCCGAATCCGACTACGGCAAAACGCTCGCTTAACGGTATGCGGTACTCGGCCCCCACGATCATCGCGATCGTGTCGCGATACCGCCCGCCGAGAAGGCCGCGCATGACGCCGTCACCGCCGATGGCAGGAAGGTGCTGAAACGGCACATTTCCCCAGGACCCGCGAAACCGCCCCTGAAGGGCAAGGACGTGAGACCCGACGGTTGATATGTAGTGCGTGTGGGCGATCCGATACAGGCCGAACGTCGTGGAGCTTCCGGTGTACGGGGAGAACGAGCGCAGTTCCGCCACCGACGTGGAGCCCGATTCCGGCCAGAACACGCCGCCGGTGGTGTCGCGGATATACGCGACTCCGGCTCCGGAGACAACGGTGGTGCCGTCCGCCCCGGTCGGCGGATTACTCCCGGCCAGCAGCCCATCGTCCTCCGTTTCCAGGATCGTTGTTCCTTCAAACTGGTACAGCGGGCCGACAAAGACATCCGGTTTCACCTGAAGACTGAAGGTGCTTTGGAACCCGATCGTTTCGGCGGTATAGGCTTCCTGCTCATCCGCGTCATCACCGATGCCGAAAAAGATACCCGGCGCGCGGTTGCCGTACACCGCGTTGTCCCAGCGATAGCGCTCCTCGGCGAGGTAGTTGGTTCCGCTGAGAGACCCGATGTAGGAGCCGTTGGTGGTGATAATCGCGTTGGCCGCGGCGGTGTTGTTGCGACGCCCCGTCTTTTCGTCCTCGCTTACACCGACGTCGGGTCCGTAGAAAAAGATCGCCGCGCCGCCGAA
>JAQIBO010000001.1 GCA_027859055.1 Spirochaeta sp. | reverse complement strand
CCCACAGGGATACTTGGGGACGAGATACGTCATGGAAATGGTTTACCAATGCAGATCTTGAAGATCTGGAGGACGCACCCGACGACGAGCTCAGTGAGGCAGAGGAGCAAGCCACCCTTCACGCAACTACGGCGGCAACGATAGAAGAGCTCAAAGAAGAGATCAAGACACTCCATAATCTTGAGACACTGGCTCGTGCCGTATTGCGTTCCGGCGATGACAGAAAATGGAAAGAGCTTTCCCGGCTTATTCAAGACAACGAGTATATGTTTGATCGGAACGGCGCACGAAGAAAGCTCGTTATCTTCACCGAACATAAGGACACCCTCACGTATCTGAAAGAACAGATAACACGCCTCTTTGGAAGCTCGGCGTCGATCGTTACGATCTCAGGGGGGATGGGACGAGAGCACCGTAAGGTCGCCGAGGCACAGTTTAAGCAGGATCAGTCGGTAGAGATACTGATCGCAACCGATGCCGCAGGGGAGGGGATCAATCTCCAACGGGCTCATTTGATGATCAATTACGATCTTCCTTGGAATCCCAATCGTTTAGAACAGCGCTTTGGCCGGATCCATCGAATCGGTCAAACCGAAATATGCCACCTCTGGAATCTCGTCGCTCACGAGACCCGTGAAGGACAGGTGTTTCAACGTCTCCTGTCCAAGTTGGAAGTAGAGAACGAAGCGCTTTCCGGACGGGTATTCGATGTTCTTGGCACCGTATTCGAAGGAACCTCTCTTCGCGATCTACTTATCGAAGCGATTCGCTCGGATTCGACAAACACAGATGCCAACACGGTTCGTACGATTGAAACGACGATGGACCACGAACGCCTAAAGGAGCTATTGGAGACTCGTGCTCTTGCTCTGGAAACACTCGATAGTACAAAAGTACAGCGGATAAGGGAAAGAATGGAACGCGCTCGTCTGGAGCGTTTACAACCGTTTTACATAGAGTCGTTTTTTCAGGAAGCGTTTATGCACCTCGGGGGGACGATGCGGTTACGCGAACAAGCGCGATGGCAGATACGCCATATTCCTGTTGAGCTTCGTCGTCGCGACCGGGTGATCGGCATTGGGACGCCGTTGTTGTCATCGTACGAGCGTATCACCTTCCATCACGATCATATTGAAGGTTCGCACGGACGTGTCGCCGACTTTGTATCACCCGGACATCCACTTCTTGATACGGTTGTAGATCAGATTCTTGAACGATACCGAGAGCTCCTTCGACGCGGGACGATCCTGGTTGATAGAAGGGAAGAAACGACTACGACTACGCGAGCGTTGGTTGTCTTGGAACACTCGATACGTGAAGGGTTTTCGACGGAAAAGACCCCGCAACGTGTCGCAAGTCGCCAGCTTGTTACTGTTTGGATAGATCCTGACGGTACCGTCGAGCCTGCGGGCACTGTACCGTGGCTGGATCTCGATGTGCCGGCCGAAGATGAAAAAGATGTCGTGCGTACCATCATTGACGATAGCTGGAGCTCGACAAATATCGAATCCGACGCGATCTCCTATGTCGCACAACGTGTAGCTCCTGAGCACTTCTTGGATCTGGAGACTCGGCGCGTTGAACAGGTGGAAAAGACGCGCAGGGAAGTTATGAGTCGTCTTTCCAAGGAGATCGCGTTCTGGGATCACAGAGCCGAAGATCTGCGGTTGGCAGAACAGGCGGGAAAAGTTCATCGTAACCTTAATTCCGAAAACGCTCGCCGCAGAAGCGAAGAGTTACACGCCCGTCTTGCTGAGCGCTTGAGAGACCTGGATAACCAGAAGGTATTGTCGTCTCAAGCTCCGGTATTACGGTCTGTCTCGATCGTTGTACCGACGGCGCTCCTGCAGATGAACAACAACCAGGAGAGCGAAACTGGAACACCACCACCACTCTCGGTAGATCCGGTGGCCCGCAAGCGAATTGAAGAAGTCGCGATGGAAGCAGTTGCCGCGACCGAACGGGATCACGGGTTTGAGCCACACGATGTGAGTAGGGAAAACCGCGGGTATGATATCGAGTCGCGGACGCCGGACGGAGCGTTGCGGTTCATCGAGGTGAAAGGTCGCGCCGCGGGAGCAACGGAGATCACCGTAACCCATAACGAGATGAAGTACGGATTCAATAAACCGGACAATTATTACCTCGCGATCGTCCTTGTTGGTGAAGACGATACCGTTGATGGACCACATTATGTGAGAAATCCATTCGACCGAGCGCCGATGCTGGTTGAGACGGAGAACCGGATAGCTATTGAAAAAATTATTAACCGGGAAAGCTGAATTTGGTAATGGATGCGATCGATCAGTGCGTGTCGAGATCGTTGTATTCTGCACTCGTCACCGACCAGTGCTTCGGGTTTTTGCAGGAAGTTCGCGATCAGTCCGTAAAAAATCTTTTTCACGATTTCTTACTCCCACAATCTCAACTATAATACCCCCATGTCAGACGCCTCCGACCACCCCATCAAAACCTTCACCAAACTCATAGAAGTCGCCCTCCCGCTGGAGAAAATCAACGAGGCCGCCGTCCGTGAAAAGTCGATCCGCCACGGTCACCCCTCAACCCTCCATCTCTGGTGGGCCCGGCGCCCGCTGGCGGCCGCCCGAGCGGTGATCTTTGCGCAGATGGTGGACGATCCTTCAGCACACCCCGATCAATTCCCTACCGAGGAGGCGCAGACCGCGGAGCGCGAGCGCCTCTTCCGCATCATCGAGGAGCTCGTCCTTTGGGAAAGCACCACCAACGAGGAGGTTCTGGAGCGCGCCCGCGCCGAGATCCGCCGATCGTGGCGCGACACCTGCACCGCCAACGCCGACCATCCCCGTGCTGCGGAGCTTTTCAATCCCGACGTCCTTCCCGGCTTTCACGATCCCTTTGCCGGTGGTGGCGCCCTCCCGCTGGAGGCGCAGCGCCTAGGTCTCGTCTCCCACGCCTCGGACCTCAACCCCGTAGCCGTCCTCATCAACAAGGCGATGATCGAGATTCCTCCGCGCTTTGCAGGGCTTCCCCCCGTGAATCCGGAATCTCGCACCTCCACCGCGGACCACCTGATCCACGACACCTACCACGGCGCCGCCGGCCTCGCCGCGGACATCCGCCACTACGGCCGCTGGATGCGCGAACGCGCCGCCGAGCGCATCGGTCACCTCTATCCGACGGTCACGATCACCGACGAGCTCGTCGCCTCCCGTCCGGACCTCAAGCAATATCGCGGCCGCTCACTCACTGTCATCGCCTGGCTCTGGGCGCGCACCGTCATGAGCCCCGACCCCGCCTTCCGCTCTGTCTCCGTCCCCCTGGTGAGCAACTTCATGCTCAGTACCAAGAAGGGGAAAGAGGCATATGTCGAACCGAGGGTTGAGGGAGGAACCTACCGCTTCACCGTGCAGCCGTACCCGCCTCGTGATGCTGAGGCAGCCAAGGCGGGTACCACGATGGGCAAGAAGCGCGGTGGCTTCCTGTGCCTGATGTCCGGTACACCGATCGGATACGACTACATCCGTGCGGAAGGAAAGGCAGGGCGGATGGACGCCCGCCTGATGGCGATCGTCTGTGAGGGTGACCGCGGGCGGGTGTACCTGGACCCGCTACCGGAGCACGAGGATATAGCGAGAAGCGCGGAGCCCACCTGGAGGCCGTCTGGGGATGTGCCTGCCAAACTCACCGGGGGCACCTGCGTCCCCTACGGACTTACCGAGTGGGGTGACCTCTTCACCCTCCGGCAGCTCACCGCCCTCACCACTTTCAGCGATCTGGTAGGGGAGGCGATTGAGCGAGTCACCACCGACGCCCGCGCCGCAGGAATCCCGGACGACGACACGGCGCTGGCTGAGGGGGGAACCGGGGCCCGGGCGTATGGTGAGGCGGTGGGGGTGTATTTGGGGCTCTCCGTAGATAGATGTGCCGATTTCAACAACTCTACTACGCGGTGGGTTGCCGGAAACCAAAAGGTCATGAACCTCTTCGCGAAGCAAGCGATCGCGATGACTTGGGACTATCCCGAGGCGAATATCCTCCACGAGACCGTCGGGGGATTCTATCGTGCTGTGGAATACTTGGGTAACTGCCTTCCGCTCTTGGGTCCGTCACGAGATGGTCACGCAGTGACCTCCGACGCTTCGGCTCAGAGAATCTCGTTCAATCGCGTTGTCTCGACCGACCCTCCCTATTACGACAACATCGGCTACGCGGACCTCTCAGACTTCTTCTACGTCTGGATGCGGCGTACTCTTCGCGTCGTCTACCCGGACCTCCTGGCCACCATGACTGTCCCCAAGATGGAGGAGCTGGTGGCTACCCCCTACCGCCACGGAGGCAAGACAGAAGCGGAACAGTTCTTCCTCTCCGGCATGACCGCGGCGATGCACCAGATCGCGACGCAGGCGCACGGGGCTTTCCCGGTGACGATCTACTACGCCTTCAAGCAGGCAGAGAAGAACAGTGAGGGGGTCGCCTCCACCGGGTGGGAAACGTTCCTAGCTGCGCTGATTACCGCCGGATTCTCACTCACCGGTACCTGGCCTGTACGGAGCGAACAGAGTTACCGTGCGATCGGTATTGGCACCAACGCCCTGGCATCCTCCATTATCCTGGTATGTCGCCGAAGGGCTCCCGACGCACCGGTAACGACACGGGCCAGGTTCATAGACGAGCTCCGCAGAACGCTTGCGTTCGCCATAAAACAACTGCAGGAAGCCAACACTCCGCCGGTGGACATGCAGCAAGCGGCGATCGGGCCGGGAATGGCCGTGTACAGCAGATATCGGGAAGTGCGGGAGGCGGAGGGGACGATGAGCGTCCACGACGCGCTGGTCCTGATCAACGAGACGCTGGACGAGATCCTGGGCCACGCCGAGGGCGATCTGGACGGCCACACCCGCTGGGCGGTGACCTGGTTTGACCAGCTCGGTACCGCCGAGGGCGACTACGGCACCGCCGAATCGATCGCCAACGCTAAAAACGTGGCGGTCAGCGCGATGGTGGACGCCGGAGTGGTGGTGGCAAAAGGCGGCAAAGTGCGCCTCCTGCGCCGCGACGAGATGGACCGCACCTGGCGCCCCTCCACCGACAAGACCTTCACCGTCTGGGAGGCGGTACAACACCTGGTACGGGTACTGGCCGACTCAGGTGAAGCGCGGGCAGCCGCCCTCTACGCCGAACTCAGTGCCGATGCCAAGGAGGGCACCCGCGACCTTTGCTATCGCCTCTACAACACGTGCGAGCGTAAGGGCTGGGCCGAGGAAGCGATCGGGTACAACCGGCTCATCGCGGCACTGCCGTCGATTGCGATTAAGGCGCAGAGCGCGCCCAGAGCGGCTCGGGAACAGGGGCTGTTTGATTGAATTCGATTGACGATATAACCAAATGGGTATAGTTTGGAGAAGGTGAGTGGAGGTAACGTATTATCGATCCGATCGATCCAAGGCGCCATCGCCGGTAGCATCAGCGCTGAAGAAGATTGCGTCGAAGCGACCCAAGTTGTTTGCAAACTTTTCTTCCACCGTCCATTCGATCAGAGTGAACGGGCTTGCGCATCTGCGGGATACGAAACCCGAGTGGGTCCGACCACTCAGACATTTGGAACATCCAATATGGGAATTGCGGATTCCGCCGAGACGAAGGGGCGGTGTCCTCCGAGCGTACTATTTCCAGTTCGATAATAACGAGATCTGTATTTTGGACGTTCAACTGAAAAAGAGTGACGACAAGGCGGAAACCGGGGCCGCCGTGGCCCGGTATCACGAGATGATGCGGGATAGACGATAACAGGACAAATGGAATGAAAGACGACGGAAAACGACCATCGATTACCGATCTGATCGACGAGGTACAAGACGAAATTGGGGTTTCCGACGAAGTTGCGTACTGGACGCCCCTTACCGATTTCATCCACGAGACGATTCGGGCGCGCTACGTTGAAGGGTTGTCACAGGCTGATCTTGCGGAACGCATGGATACGAAGCAAGCGGCGGTTTCCCGTTTTGAGCACCTCGGGCGGAAACCCTCATACGACTTCGTGGTGCGTCTTGCCCATGCCTTCGGCCACCAACTCGGTCTGACCGTTTATGGGGAGTTTATGGCGGTCGTTGATGAGCGGGATCGCGCTGAGGTAGCCAGTATCGCCGAAGCGTCCGGAAAAAAAACCCGTGACGTCGTGAGTGACCTTCTTCGAGAAGGTATTCGTGGCCGTCGGAACCTCAACAATATGCAAGCATGGCTAACCGGTGCTGCGCAGGACACCTATCTCTTTACCGCAGATTCCCTGGAATCGGGTGGTACTGGTACGGGAGTAGACGATACGAGTGTCGCCGGTATCGGTGATGACATGGTGGCGGCAGACATCGCGTAAGAGGGAACCATATGGACTTGAAAACAGAACTCACCAGGAAGATAGTCGAAGAGCTCGATTTTGCGATCGCATCGATGGAGCGGGAAGTCGAGAGCCCGTTCAGGCAACTGTACTTTTTTAGCATACCGCCGGGTGCATTTGTTCGCGCTGCCAATTTTGCGTATGACAGATCGTGGATTTTCGCCCACTTTGTGCTGCAGTCGGCCTATCAGACGGTGAAACAGCGCTTCGATCAAGTGGTGCAGAAGATAGATCGCCACACTGAGCTCGATGAATCGCTCATGCAGAGCCTGATTGCCGAGCTAAAAAAACTTCGTGAACGCGTAGCCGACGGGGAGGACTTCTCCGACGTGTTGGAGCGCGTATCAGAGATAGCGTACGCTACTACGGGAAATGGTACCTATCAGCGTGCCCGGGGCAATGTCGATTTTTGAGGTGGGTGGCGCGAGGGATCTTTGAGTGAAGCAACGCACTACGTTTCAGTGACCACTACGCGTAATTGCGAAAATCGAGGTGCCTGATGAGTGTAAGGTGCTCCAGCGCGTAAAGACCGGCTTTATTCATGACGAGAAGAAGGGCGTAGTGGCGATTGACCAGAGTGGAGTTGCGGGTACGCAGCTGAGGCTATATCTGGTACCTAAGTCGCATGAGATTCGTCTCATTACCATTGGTGACAAGAGTAGCCAAAAGGCCGATATCAAACTCGCCCACGACTACGTACGCAAACAGCGGAGAAAAAGATTAGTAG
The DNA here is from genome assembly GCA_027859055.1 of Spirochaeta sp. Taxonomy (GTDB): domain Bacteria; phylum Spirochaetota; class Spirochaetia; order DSM-27196; family Alkalispirochaetaceae; genus Alkalispirochaeta. Next base: position 2,039 of record JAQIBO010000001.1, on the reverse strand, counting down.
CGAAAAACGATACGATTCTGTGTCCAATCTTGTTCGGGATGTGAGCGGTGATCCGGCGTTTGCCGACGTGGTTGATCGTGAAATCGACGATCAGAGGATGGCAACCGTCCTCTTCTTGATGCGCAATAGGGAAGGACTCACCCAGTCTGAACTTGCGAGGCGCATGGGATGTACGCAAAGCCGTATTTCCAAGCTCGAGCGGGCGTCTTTGGGATCTATTTCGGTACACGATCTGATGGAATACGCGAAAGCCCTTGGTGCCGACCTCAATATCGTCTTTCAGAAGATGGACGCCGCTACTTTGGTGAAACACCACTTTTTCCAGATTAAACAACACCTCGACAAGATCAGGGAACTTGCCGGTGACGATCCCGAGATGATTGCTGGAGCAAAGAAGTTTTACGACGAATGGCTGGTTAACACCCTCAAGCACTTCCTCGACGGAAAAGCAGCTCTTTCTGGTGCCGCGGTGGAGAAAGAGACAACGGCTCATTTCTCTATTACCGGAGACTACGATGTCGACAAAGAACTCGAAGAGGACTTGCAACGGGTTACGTAGAAGACCATCTTTTTTCGTCTATTCGGTAGAACCATAGTCCCCAGACGGGCTTCTATTTCTCTTTCAAAGAATCTCCATTAAACTGCTAATATGGCTAAGTCTTTTCGCGAACGAATAGAATACCTTTTGGAACTGATCCGCCAACCTTTGGCAGACTACAGTATACAGCGCTTGAAAGCGAAATATGGCAATGACTGGCGACAGGGAGCCATGGACCACCTGGGCGATCGCCACCACGGGCATACCGGTGATGATCCCCGGGAGTGGGACGTCTGAAGTGAGCCCAACTGTCAACACAAAATTTCTGACAGTTTAAGGAATCCCCATCCCGTCCTCATGGTATTTATTCATGCTGCCAACGGCAGCCTGGTCTCCGGTACGAATGACTCGTACATCTCATCCGGTGTCCGGTAGTCCAGTGACTGGTGAAACCGTTCTTCATTGTAGAACTGAAAGTACCGGTCTACTCCATCAGCCATCTGAGCCATTGTCTCGTAGGACTTCAGGTAGATGTCCTCGTACTTCAAACTGCGCCACATTCGCTCGACGTATACGTTATCCAGGGCCCGGCCTTTCCCGTCCATGCTGATCTCGATGGAATGTCGTTTGAGTACACCAATGAACGCGTCACTGGTGAACTGACTTCCCTGGTCGGTGTTGAAGATCGCGGGCTCTCCGTATCGCTCAATCGCTTCCTCCAGCGCCGCAACACAAAAGGCAGGATCCATCGAGTTAGATAGTCTCCAGCTCAGCACCTTTCGAGAAAACAGGTCGATGATTGCCACTAAGTAAATAAAACCTCCTGGCAATCTCAAATATGTAAGGTCGCTTGCCCACACTTGGTTCGGATGTCGTATCTCCTTCCCCCGTAACAAGTACGGGTACTTCTTGTGTTCCTTTCTTGCCTTACTCAGCGAGCGTCGGGCGTACAGTGCTCGCAATCCAAAGCGTCGCATGATCCGGCGCACCCGTTTCCGTGTCAGATGAGGATACTCGGATATGAGCGCTCGGGATATCTTACGGTATCCATAGAACGGTATCTCTCGCAGCACCTCCAGAATACGTTTCAGATCCTCCAGATCGGTCTCAGCGCGACTCTCCCGGCGTTCGTAGTAATACACGGCTCTGTTGATATCCAGCAGTTCGCACTGCTTTGATATCGTCAGAAATGGATGACCCGGCTCAATCATGTCGGATCGTTCCCGTACACTTGCCGGTACTTTTTTTTTAGAAACTCGTTCTCCACGGTCAGCTGCCCGACCGTCTTGAGCAGATGATCACGTTCTTCTTCCGTTTCCCGTTCCCGTTTTTGCTTCTTGTTGGGGCGCTCAAAGAGTTCACTCGCACCTTCAACAAGCTGCTTTTTCCACTGAGAAATCTGTCCGGGCGCGACGTCGTACTTCTGAGCCAGCTCCTGCAACGTCTTCTGTTCCTTTGCCGCTTCCAGGGCAACCTTCACTTTGAATGCCGTGTCGTAACT
>JAQIBO010000491.1 GCA_027859055.1 Spirochaeta sp. | reverse complement strand
TGCTCGGTATTGTACCAATGAGCGAAATCCGCGTACCAGGATCGAGCATGGTCGATGGAGGTGAACATCTTCGGGTATCCGACGGTGTATTTCATCGTCTTGTGGTACGACTCGATGTGAGCGTTGTCGTTGCTGCATCGCGGACGTGAGTGTCAACAGCGGTTTAAAAGTTCCATTCCGGAACTTTATCACCGTTGCTGACAGTGAGTAACTACGTGAGATCATAAGGCTGTCCAGGAAGACCGCCAGGGTGACTCCCCGCATCGGGTGGCCGTTGTCGGCATGGATGATTTTGGGCAGGACGTTGCAGTCGGCGCGTGGCGTCCAGCCGGATTTTATGGACGGAGGTCGCCCGCGGATTGTACCGTGCCCTGCAGACCGATCGTCTTTCTACCGTTGCCACTACGGCGGCGCAGCACCGGTTCGCGCGTATCGCGACACGCATCGCCTCGATCAGACTTACGGAACCCGTGCTTCGGCGGGCTGAGGGGCCCTATCCGCTGGTCGTCCGGTCTCTCGATGCGATCCATTTGGCGTCGGCAGAGCGCTGGTTGATCACCGAGTTTCCTGACGCCGATCCCGGACGTGTGTCGGTCTGGTCCTTAGACACCCGCATGAACCAATGCGCGGCGCTTCTTGGTTTTGGAGCGCCGTTGATGGAGCCAAAGGCGCATTGATATTCATCAACCTGATAGGGAAAGAAGTTCCAACGGTCACACCTATGGTGGATGTCGGTGGTGGCCCTCCCACCTCTACCACACCCTCCCGCCTCCGTGATAGCCTCTCTCCTGCATGTTGATCGTTCTCGTTCTCCGCAACGTTCTGCGCAACCTCCGCCGCCTGATACCGATGATCGTTATCATTGTCGCCGTCTTTACCGCGATGGTTGTGGGCAACGCGATCCTTGCCGCCTCCGGTACCAGCCTCTACCAGACCTACGCCCGCCTCGTCTCCGGCGATCTCAGCATCTCCTCCGCTTCAGAGACCAATTTCACGATCTTTGGTTCCGACCAGCTCCTCATCGGCCAATACCTTATCCCCGACGCGATCCCCGCCTCCGCCGAGCTCTTTACCCCACTCCAGCAATATCCCGAGGTCCGCGCCGCAGCGGGCGTTGTCTCCGTCTCGGCCGTGGTTGATCTTGCCGGGCGCAGGCAGTCCCGTACGCTCTTTGGGATCGACGGCGATCAATACGCCGCACTCCTTCCCGACCTGGTGTTGATTGCAGGCGAACTTCCGCGTAACGGTCAGCCGGGTATGGTGGTACAGGATGATGGCACCCCTCCGTCTGAGCGTATCGGCCGTCTGGCGGTGATCACTACTCAAACGGGGCGGACCTTTACGATCCGAGAGGTACCGGTGACGGGTGTGTTTGCCTACCCCGTGGAGGATAGTGTCCTCAATACCGTAGCTCTGTTGGACGCTGAGACCGCGCGCTCCCTCGCAGGGTATACCTACGGCGGGGGCGCCGATGAGATTATCCTCGATGATGAGGATACCGATATCTTTGGTGCAGAGGTGGACGACCTGTTTGGGTCCAGCGCCTCCGATGACGGCTCCGCCGATGGCGACGCCCTCGGGATCGATATAGACGCTCTTCTCGGTGGCGGTACCGCGGACAGCGGTGGGGACACAGGTGACGGGACGGGCCCCGACATTCCAGGACAGTCGACCGACGCTACACCCGCCGGCGTCGGTTCCGATATCATCCCCGGTACGTGGAACTTTATCCTCGTTTCCCTCTACGACCGCGATGATCGCGGTACCGTGATCGATCGTTTACAGCACGATGGGTACACCGAGGACGCCGGGTACCGCGTCCGCGACTGGTACCGTACCGTCGGTGGCAACGCCTCCCTGGTGCGCTACCTCCAGATCCTCTTTAACGCGGGCCTCGTGTTTGTCGCAATCGGCGCGGCGATCGTCGCAACCAACGCGTTGGTCCTCTCCGTATTGGAGCGCACCAAAGAGATCGGGACGATGCGCGCCCTGGGTGGGAGCCGTGGTCGGGTAGGCGCGATGATCGCCCTGGAGACCCTCATCGTCGTCACCGGAGCGGGTCTCATCGGTATCGTCCTCGGCTCCTACGCCGTTGGCGCCCTCAGCGACGCCGCGATCGTGATCGATAACCAGTACATCCAGATCCTCTTTGGTGGGGAGCCGATTACCGGTACCGTTACCGTATCTCTGGTTCTCAATCATATCGGTGCTGCGGTGGCGCTCGCGGGGGTGAGCGTCCTCTATCCCCTCAAACGTGCCTTTGCGGTGAGCCCCCGGGAGGCGATGGCGGCGTGAGTGGGATCATCGCCTTTATCACCGCGGCGTGGCGCAACTACAGCCGCAACCTCAAGCGCTACCGTGTCCTCCTCATCGCCCTCGTCGTGATCTCTGTAGCCCTGGTCTTTGTTACCGGAACCCTCTTTGGCCTCCAGGAGGCGGTACGCACCAAAGCGAGCCGTTATTTTGCAGGCGATCTGGTGGTGCTCGGGTTTGACGGTTCCGGTGGTTCCACGATCCCCGACGCAGATACCGTCCTCTCCGTCGCTGAGACGTTTGCCCGCGATCAGGGACCGGGGATCGTTACCACCGTCTCCCAGCGCAGCACACACTACGATACTCTCGGGATCGAACTGTTCTACGTCGGATACTGGACACGCCAGCGCCGCCTCGTCGGGGTAGAGTGGCAGCGGGAGCGCCCCGTCCTCGCCGATTTCGACTTTGTCCAAGGCGGCGTCCCGGAAGATGGCGATGAGACCGCCGTGCTGATATCAAGCGCCACCGCCGATCACCTCGGTATCGCCGTAGGGGAAGAGCTCACGATCTCGATCCGTAGCGACCGCCGCCGGATCAACACCGGAGACTACATCGTCGCCGGCATCTACAACGAGACGAGCTTCTTTGGCTACACCACCTACCTCCACCGCCGCGCCCTCAACGGTCTCCGCGAGGCCCCGGAGGACAACGTCAACGAGATCGGCCTCTACCTCTCCTCCGATGTTGGTGTCGCGCTGCCGCGCATCGGCGGGGACACCAAGCCGAGCCAGAGCGCGGACCCGCAAGACAATAGTGCTGCGCCGGCCGGCGCCCCCACCCAAAACGGCGAGTTTATGATCGCCTCCGCCCTCACCGAGGAGCTCGCCGCCGCGGGTCTCCCTGTTTTTCCCGTCCTTACCGACCGCACCGCCTACGAGAACGCCGCCAGCGCCAAACGAGAACAACGACAATACGGCGTCGTAACCGTCGGCGCCCAGCTCGCGGAGATCACAGAACTCCTCACCGCGATCACGATCATCGCCGGGGCGATCATGGTCCTCTTCCTGGGGATCGTAGTGGTGGGGGTGAGTAATACCTATACGATGGTGGTCTGGGAGCGTACCCGTGAGATCGGTACCTTGCGCGCGATGGGGATGCAGCGCCCTCGCACCGTGCTCTTCTTCCTGATCGAGGCGATCTTTTTGGGCGGTACCGCGGTAGTGGTCGGCGGCGCATTGGGCGTCGGACTTCTCTGGGGCGTGGAACGGTGGGTAACCTTTCCCCCCAACGCGTTCACCACCCTCTTTCTGACCGCCGGGCGCCTGGCGTGGACGATCCCCGCGTGGAGTCTTTTCGCGATTGCCGCCTTAGTGATCGGTGCAAGCGTGGCCGGCGCGGGGCGCGCAGCGGTCCGCGCCGGGGCGATCCACCCAGTCGAGGCGATGCGGCAGGAAACGTGAGTCTCGGCGTATGCTATGAAATGCAGCCGTATTTTGACCAACGATTCGACAAATTGCACGTCAAAACGTTCAACCATTTGACGAAATGATAGTTTATAGTACATGTACCGCACGCGGTACGACGACGCTCTGTACCTTTCCGCCGACAGTCTGGATCGGGATGTTGACCTCTTTTCTCTCGTCCGAACGATCCACGTATCGTTCGGCATAACCCGGTTCTACATCGATGAGATCCACTTCGTCCGTGACTCCGCCGGACACCTCAAGCGAATCTATGATTTTCTGCCGATTCACGTTGTATGCACCAGTTCCGTCGCGTTGGCCCTCGCGGCGTCCGCCTGGGACCTCGCGCGCCGGGTAGTCGGTGTCCGACTCCAGCCGTTTTCGTATCGCGAATACCTATGGTTTATCGGCCGATCGCTGATGGAACCGCTCCCGCTCCCTCAGTTGTGTGGACAGGGTGTCCCTGCCGAGTACCTTCGGACAGGGTCGAGTTTTGCCGATTATCTGAGCGGTGGGTTATATCCCTTTATGTTGGAACCCGGTGCAAACCGGGAACTGTTCGAGTCTATTCTTCAGAAAGTTATTACCGGCGACATACCGTCGATTCACCCGCATATCTCGATCGACGAGTTGGACGCCCTTCGAAAGGTAGTGCGGTTTATCGGCCGATCCGGCGTTGACGGTATCAGCTATTCCTCTGTGGCCAAGAACGTTGGCATCACCAAGTACAAAGCGGAGCAGTACCTCGAGTACCTCGAGGGTGCCTTTGTGGTTCACCGCGTAATGCCCCGGGGGTCCAACGTCCTCAAAGAGCCCAAGGTGCTGCTGCAGCTCCCGTATCGCCTTCTATATCAGGACTACGACCAGGCGATCGGCGCGCTGAGGGAAGAGTTCTTTGTCCTGGCGATGCGGCAACACGGGGTAGAGATCGACTATCTCAAGTCAACCCGCGGCGCCAAAACCCCCGACTACATCCTCTCATGTGATGGAGTAGAAACGGTAGTGGAGATCGGCGGGAAGCGAAAAGGCAGGACCCAGTTCAAAGATGTCACCTACGACCGGAAAATTGTCCTGTACCACGACGCCAACGGTACCCGATCGCCGATACCTGGCACACAACTACCCCTGTTCACCGTAGGGTTTGCATAAGACCCAACGTGGACGCGATGATTACAACCCGACTATTGCCGCCTCCAGGCAGCGCGTAGTTTGTCCACCTCTTCCGGGTCCATCCGTACCCGCCGGATATACTCCAGCACAAACGCGAGAAACACGGCAAGAAAGAACGCGGTGATCGTTGCGATGACTACGAGCATCGATGGGTTATTACCCGTTGTGGCAGAATCGACGGTCGGCGCAGAGACCGTTATTAGCGCCGCCGGCTGGGACAATAATCCGGCGATACGGTTGCGCAGCGTGATCGTGTCTACGAGAGTTTGTACCCCCGCAACACCCACCGTTTCCGCGTAAGTACCGACGCTCTGCGCATTCTGCCCACCCGCCGCGGAGAGACCGGCGGTGAGCAGGTCCGTAGAGACCGCGGTGATTGCCCGCCTGGCCTCATCGATCGCGGCGTCGTACGACGCTACTACCGGTTGGAGCGTTTCACCGACAGCGGCGGCAAACTGGTCCCGCGACACCGCGACCTGCGTCCCCAAGCGCTGCTCTGCTGATTGCCGATCTCCGGCGGAGACGGAAACGGTGAACGTCACCGTATCGCCCGACCGCGCCTCCGTAACCGAAGCATCGCTTCCGGCGAGCGTCTCCCGTACGACCGCGACGGGATCAAAAGAGACGTGCTCCGCAAGCGCTGCCGGTAGGTGCGCGGTGACGATCCGCTGCTCCGCGGTATATGAAACCTCGCGTTCGGGCGCGACACCAAGCCGGGGGCCGATGTAGCTGTACAGTACCGCGAGAACCGCGATCGCAACGGTACCGACTACAATGAGCGTCCGGTGCCGCACCACCACCGCGATGAGATCAACCAGGCTGATCGTATCATCTTCGTACGTGGCAGACCGCCCCTGCATTTTTTCATCTTCCTGCTGCATATATAAAAAATCTCTTCTGCCCGACTCTACCACGGCGCTCCCCGTTGTGGTAGCCGTGCGTACTCCCCGGTCAATACCGTGACAATTGAAAACTCCCGCATCGGTGGTATACTCACCCCCCGGAGGGTATGCCGATGCAGCACACGACGATTCAACCAGGCCTACGTAGCCTTACCTCACCTGAACGTGCCCGACAGTCCGCGCGTCGCAGTCGCCCCGCGAGGCGGGTGGCCCGTACCAGCGCCGGGCCGACGCTCCGCAGAGCCGCCTGGTCGCGATCCTACGGATTGCTGCTCGGATACGGGTCGTACCGCAGGGCGATGCCAGAGGAACGATCCCGACGCCATGCCTCCCGGTTTAGGTTCGATCTTACCCACCTTCCCCTCCTTCTCTCCCTTTTCCTTCCCCTCTTTTTTCTGACATCTCCGAGCTTCCTCCAAGCACAGTCGTTCTCCCGCAGGGCGTCCCGGGAGATCCTTGCCCGTGCCGACGCGCTGGTGAGCTATCCGGAACGTGATTTCTCCGCGGAGTATACGGTGACGGAGGTGCGCCCGGGGGAGGGGACCAGCCGGATCGTTTTTGTGATGTTTCGGCGCGACCGGAACGATATCTACACGATCCTGATCCAGGAGCCGGAGCAGGACAAAGGGAAGGGGTATCTCAAGATCGGGGAGAATCTCTCGTTGTACGACCCGGTGGCGCGACGCTTTACCACCGTTAGCGCCTCAGACCGCTTTGAGAGCACCGGCGCGCGTAACTCCGACTTTACCCAGTCCAGCCTGGCCGAGGACTACCGGATCGTCGGCCACACTACCGAACGCCTGGGCGCCTACGCGACCGACGTGTACGATCTTGAGGCGCTTCACGACGATGTGACCTTTCCCAGGATGCGAATCTGGATCGATGAGACGGGGCTGGTCCGCAAGGCGGAGGACTACAGCCTCTCCGGGCGACACATGCGGACTACCGCGATCCCCAACTACCGGCAGATCGGTGACCGCTATGTGCCGGTGCGGATCGTGATTCAGGATGAGTTGCGAGGGCGTGAGATAGATGGGCGCTTTCAGCACCAGCGCACCCTGATTGAGGTGGAACGGCCCAGCTTTCAGGAGGTACCTGAGATGGTCTTTTCCCGAACGTTTCTGGAGCGGGTGAGCGAATGATTCCCGGAAGCGGTCGCGTTGTCCTCGTTGCCGTGTTCTTGTGCGGTCTGTGGGGTGGTCCGTCCTCCGTCGTTGCGCAGAGCGACGGCACCGACGATGCGTACGTCGAAATTGACGATCTCTTCTCCGCTCCCGACGAGGAGACAGCTGACGAAGGGAGCTCCACCGATGTGCAACCAGACGAAGGCGGGGACGCTGCGACCGACGCTGCGCCCGAAGACGCCGCGCCCGCCATCCTTGATATCGCGGCCCTGACCACCGCGCCCACCAAGGTCACCGGTTCCGTCTCCGCCAGCGCCGGCGCAAATCTCGGGTTCAATGAATGGCCCGACAGCGCCGCAGCGGCAGAGCGCACCCCTCGGGACCTGTTGGAAGCCTCCGCCGGTTACACGATGAGTACATCCGTTACGATCGATAGCCGGCCTGAACCGTATCTGCGGTACCGTGCCAAGCTCTCGAGCAGCCTCAACCCCACCAGTCTCGGTATCTCCACCCC
>JAQIBO010000072.1 GCA_027859055.1 Spirochaeta sp. | reverse complement strand
TGGTAGCGGCAGCCGCGGTTGCGATGCCGGTGGTGTGGGGCGGTATGTTCCTGGCTGCGCAGTCCTCCGCCGATACCGGCGGGGCAATGACCACCCGAACTATGTCGGGCGGGGAGGTTGATATCGTGGATGTTTCCGACTGGCGTGAGTCAGTGGATCTGGCTCGGGAACGGGTGGCGTCCTGGGAAGTGGATGGACACCCTCTGGTCACCGCGGCCATGCGATACGATGTGGATCGCCGGGTCATTCATCCGGAAGAGAGCCGGAATGGAACGTTTCCGGTGCAGCTGTCGGAGGAGCAGTGGCGACAGCGTCTGACACCGACGCAGTTTCGCATTATCCGGCAGTCCGGGACGGAACGGGCCTTTACCAGTCCCCTGGACAAGGTGTACGAGCCGGGCATCTATTACTCCCGGGCAACGGGGCAGCCCCTGTTCAGTTCGGAGGACAAGTTTGACTCCGGCACAGGGTGGCCCAGCTTCACCAAGCCCATAGCCCCCGACGCGGTGGCCTACTTCACGGAGGTCTCCTTCTATTCCCGGAATATCGAGGTGGTGGACTCCCTCTCGGGAGCCCACTTGGGCCACGTCTTTACCGACGGCCCGGCACCCACCTACCAGCGCTACTGCATAAACGGTGAAGCCCTCATCTTTGTCCCTGAAGGAGAAGACCCGCCGGAGCTTCTGCTGTCGGCGGAGTGAGGGAGGAGAGCCGGCCGGGGGTCCCCCCGGCCCGTCGACGGCCCGATTTTGATTAAGCTACACTAGGAGTATGATTTTTCGACTTCGGTTCCGATTTGTACCGTTTCTTGTATTGCTTCTCTACGCCGTCGCGTCTCCGGGTGCGCAGGCACTGGACCTCACCCCGTGGGTGCTCGTTGTCCCGCCTGCGAACACCACCGGAAATCCATCCCTGGACCCGGTTGGCGATACGGTTGCCGAGACGATCGAGATCACCCTGCGTCAACTCGGCGATTTTGAGCTGCGGGAGCTACCCGCCGAGCGAATACCGGCGGGGGTAATCGCCGGTGAGGGCTTTGCGATATCGGCGGCGGTCTGGGACCGCGGCGCCGATGCGGTAGACGCCTCCGAGACGCTTCTCGCCGACTCGCTCTTTGCTACGTTTGACGTGGCCGATGAGCTGGCCCTCATCTTCCTGACCACGTTCAGCGGGCAGCGCATCGCGTTCGGCTCCGTGCTTGCCGAGAACACCGGCTGGGCTGAGGGCAGCTATCGAATCCTCGTGGACGGCCGGCAGGTCGTCGTCGATGAATCACGAGTCCAGAACGTGCTCATCGGCACGCGGGAGATCACGGTGGTCGCCAACAACGGCGCGGATCCGGGCGCGGTGGTCCTGCGCCGGGAGGTCACCATCACCGAGGATGAACCGACGTCGATCTCCTTTGCGATCGTTGAGCCGGTGGAAGCGGAGCCGGTGGCGGCCGACGAGCCGACGGTCACCACCGAGGAGCGGGATGATCAGGCGGTCGCCGAGGAGCCCCAACCGGAGCCTGAGGAACCGGAGATCCCCCTGTGGCCCTGGACCCGTGAGACTCGTCGGAGCCCGGGGAGGAGGCCGATCTTGACAGTAGGCTTCAGCACCCGTCTTGCCAACCTGCCTGATACAGACAACGCCCTCGGGGCAGACGGCAATGCCCTATTCGGTGGTTTCGGGCTTTTGTTCCTCGCTGAATTCGAAGAGAGGTTCCAGGGAGGAATATCCGTACTGTTCGAGGGTACCTTTGACGAGGATCAAAGTCCCGAAGACGTCCAGCCGGGGTACATTCGAGGTGATGAACTGGGGCAGGTCCAACTCTACGCGGGGTACCGCCTTCTTACCGGGCACGCCGGCGCGTTCAGCGCGGATCTATCAGGCGGCGGTATACTGGGCCTCGCCGGGGTCACGGTGACCTATCGAGAGGAGTCAGAGGTCGCTTTTGGTGAGGTGGGCAACCTGTACGGTCTGGCTGGTATCCAGCTCTTCGGGAGACTCCACTGGCGCAGATACCACTTGCAGATGAGCGTTGATTTGATTGGCTATCAAGGGGTTCCAGGATCTGTTGATGAGGATATCTCCAACGGTCTCCCCGAGTCGACCTTACCCGACAACGGTCTCGCCGTGGGAGTTGATCTCGGCGTCGGCGTTTCGTTCGGCGGCAGGCCAAAGCGGTAGGTCCGGTGACCCGAAGTTCTGAAATAACGCCGTGAAGGACTCGAGCCTTCGTTGCAGTACGGAAGACCGGTATAGATTTCGAGTTACTTCTTTTCAGCCACGACCGCACTCCGGAACCTATCCGTGAACCTCCGATTACTATGTAGCTCTCACTTGTTATCGTGAGCTGAACCGACCCGGGTTCCACGGACAGGTCGAAGGTTGTGGGGCCAACGTCCTTGATCGGACCGGAACGCGTCTTCCGATTGAGGCTACCGGTTCCCGAAATCTCCACGTGCTTCAAGATCGATCTAAGGGCGCTCTCGGAAAAACTGCGCTTTCGCCTGTCGCGCGTTCCGTTCAGATGCGATTGTCACACGTAGTCGGAAAACGCAGGGGCGCTCTCGGCAAAAGCTCCGCTTTCGCCTGTCGCGCGTTCAGTAGACGTAAGTCATTCTCTCTCGAGTCGGCGAATGCTGCGCATTCGCCTTACCCCGGACGCGATTCGAACGGTGTCGGCTTGTTCCTCCCTTCGGTCCGGTACAAGCCTTACGTGACCCTCTGCTTAGGAGGCGGCCATTCTACCTATATTGGAGATTTGGAACCCGTGTGAGGAGGAGATCATGCGCCAGACGTCCATTTCTTGATATACGCCATATAGCGTGCGGCAAAGTGGTGTAAATCTGGTGTAAGTCGGGGAGGGACATCTACGAATTACGGTCGTCGGCTACAAGTCTCTTGATCCGCGAAAGGACGTCAGGGACGGTCGTCCTCGCCGTGTTCCAGACGATATCGATGTTGATCCTGTCGTACGCGTGTATCAATCGATCCCGCATACCGGCCATAGCTTTCCATGGAATATCGGGGTCTCTGTTTCGTAATTCCTGCGGAATACGTTTCGTGGCTTCTCCGGCGATCTCAAGAGCGCGAATGACCGCGTACTGGGTTTTGAATTCGGTTTCGAACTGATCTCGACTCATCGTACCGGTAAATTCGATGATCAGTTCAAGATTTCGACAGATATCATTGAGAGCTTCCTGAGAACCGTCGGTACTCATATCGAGATTGCTTCCTTCAGCGCTGACTCGGCGACGCTGGGTTTCAGGTCTTCTTCCAGGATGAGATCTACAGGTATGCCAAGGTCAGAGCGGATGTTTTGTTCCAGATCGATGAGCGCGATAAGATCGAAACGATAGGGTTTCTGCGCCGTGACGAGAATATCGATATCGCTTTTACCGGAGTGTGTACCGCGCGCGCGACTTCCAAAAAGACGAATGGTACGAATCCCGTAACGGTCCTCGAGCTCGCTTCTTCGCCGTCTGAGGTATTCTACCGGATCAGGAACGGTTCGTCTCATGACAGAGGCAGATTAGCATATAGTACAAGGGTACGGAACACTATGAACCGCATCGGATTCTACGGACAAAACGAATTCTGGTTGCTATTACCACGATGTTAAAGTTGATGCCCATATAATCGCGGATAATTCGATTTCTCAGCGCGATGATTCGCCGCCACGGAATATCGGCGTGTTTTTCGCGAAGCTCCGTCCGAAAACTCCGGTGACGATTGGGGAAATCAAATCGCATATCGAGGAGGTCGGCAACGTTCATCAGGTTGTCGAAGGATTCCGCTTCCGGCTCGAAATCGATCAAGATGTCGATATCGCTGGAAACGTCCGCGTCGTTTCGTGCGACCGATTCACAAAACGAGGATACCACGGGGAACCGGTACGGTGAAGAGGAAGGTTACGGGGCCAACGTCCTTGATCGGACCGGAACGCGTATCCCGATTGAGGCTACCGGTTCCCGAAATCTCCACGTGCTTCAAGATCGATCTAAGGGCGCTTCAAACTTGCGATAGTTTTTGCCCAATGGGATGTTTTCGTTGGCCTCGTAGATGGTGACGACGAAGAGTCTATCCTCGTGATGTTGATTCGGAGCGAGGACAGCACGGTATGCAGTGCCGACCAGGCACCGACCGCGTAATGCGCCTAACCGACGCTTTACACGAAAACATAACAACCTATCATCAATAGTCTCGGACCTGCTTCATCATCCTGGAGCAAAGGGTCTTCCAGAGGGGCAAAGCGTTCTTGAGGGCTCGATGGGGACAGTTTATTCAGTGCACCAAACTAAACCCTGAGTTACGCAATGTGCATCATTTGGTTTTTGATTGCACAAAACTAAACCTGAAGTTACTATTTGTGCATGAGTATTTCCGCAAAAAAACCAAACTGGGATCTTCTGTTTGAGACAGCGAGTGCTCAGGAAGGATATTTCACAACCAGGCAAGCGGCCGAAGTCGGGTACTCGTCGCAGCTACTACTCAAGCATATTCGTGCAGGTCGTATAGAACGAACGCGCCGAGGTATTTACCGGCTCGTACATTTTCCAGTAGGCGAATATGAAGAACTGGTCATTGCGTGGCTTTGGTCAGAACGAAATGGCATCATCTCTCACCATACCGCGTTAGCTCTCCATGGGCTGTCAGATATCCTTCCGGCACAGGTGCATCTGACCCTGCCGCAAGCCTGGCGAAGCCGCCGTTTCAGGGTTCCTGACGGAGTGGTACTTCACAATGGTGACATTCCCTCGGATGATCGCACCTGGTTTGGCGCGGTACCGACAACCAGTCCTCGTCGCACGTTAAACGACTGTGCCCGCGAGGAATTATCTCCTGATCTTCTCCGTCAAGCAGCACAGCAGGCTGTACACCGAGGCCTCGTCACTAAGGACGAACTCAGCGATGTAGAAGAAGCCCTGCGGAGCTTTGGAGGACTCGGTATATGACCACCCGAACTTATTCTTCGGCAGCGGCATTCAAGCAGGCTCTCGAACAACGGCTCCGCTCAGCAACGGAAACAGGCGCTCAATTTACTCGCAAACGACAAATCCTCGTGTTTGATCGTTTTCTTGCACGTATCGTGAGCGCACTCGGGGATGCGGCTACTCTCAAAGGAGGGCTTGTGCTTGAAATTCGGCTGGAGAAAGCACGAACAACAAAAGACGTCGACCTAAGGCTTATGGGCTCGCCCGACGGCATTCTCGCGAAACTACAGGAGGCGGGCAGACGCGACCTTGGCGATTTTATGACCTTCGAAATTGGTCCCGACGATGACCACCCCGAGGTACAGAACGATGGAATCCAGTACGATGGCCTCAGATTTCGTGCTGAATCCAGACTTGCAGGAAAGGTCTACGGACAGCTTTTCGGAGTCGATGTCGCATTTGGCGACCCGATCATTGGTGACCCCGAGGTTGTGGTAGCGGAAGACGTGCTGGCGTTCGCAGGCATTGCGCCGCCAACGCTGCGTCTTTATCCATTAGAGTCCCACATCGCCGAAAAGCTGCATGCTTACACGATGCCGCGCAACCGTCCCAACTCCCGAGTTAAAGATCTGCCCGACCTTGCTCTACTCTCCACCGTGAGAGACATAGAAGGCACAGCACTGCGCAACGCCATCAATCAAACATTTGAGTATAGGGCGACTCACCCAGTGCCGGACTCGTTTCCCGAACCACCTTCATCCTGGGCGACTGTCTATGAGCGGATGGCCTCGAATGACGGACTTCAATGGCCCACGCTTGTTGAAGTTACATCGGCTGTTCGGGCATTCCTTAATCCGGTACTTGCTGGGACAAACGCACGTTGGGAGCCCCAAACCTGGACCTGGCGGGAAAGTAGGTAGTCGGCTTTCAATGGAAACGAAGTCCAATATGGTCGGCCCGTCTTCAAGTCCGGGAGGTAACACCGGCCGGAACTTTCGGAGCTATCGGCGAATCCGACGATTCACCGCGAGTTGGCAAGAGCTACGCTTTTGCCAACTCGCGCTGCGCGTATAGGGAAGCATCTTCTCTCGAGTCGGCGAACGCGGAGGCGCTTTCGGCAAAAACTGCGTTTTCGCCTGTCGCGCGTTCCGTTCAGATGCGATTGTCACACTTAGTCGGCGAACGCGGAGG
>JAQIBO010000341.1 GCA_027859055.1 Spirochaeta sp. | reverse complement strand
ACTGCGATTGTTCCGGCGCAAGTTCCCGAGCAAAGGCTGGAACGGGGGAACGACGATCCTCCCGGGCTGAGTTACATCTCCCTGGGCGGGCGCGCAGGGTGGGGCGAGTTGGAGACGTCGCGGGGTGCTGCGTTTGCCAGAGGATGGCGAGGCGGGGATGATATCGTTCTCGCCGATCAGGCCGCAGCACAGGCGCACGATACCGATCTGTTTGCCGGGTTTGACCGGTCTGCCAACGACGTGTCCGGGCGTTACCGCGTTGGCCCGGTCGACCGCGTTCGACATATCACCCACGCCGCCAGATTCGGCGGCGGAGCCCTGGCGTTTGACGGTCAAAGTGCGTTGGCGCTGTACCCGCTGGACGGGAGCATCTTCACACCGTACGCCACCTCGCCCTCATTTTCGATTGACATCTGGCTGTACCCGACCGGTACCCGGGAAGGCACGGAGATCCTGCGCTGGAACGGTGCGTTCCTCGCCGGCGCTACGCCGACGCTCCAATCGATCCGGTTTCACATAGATCAGGGGCTGTTTCGATGGGATCTGCGAAACGTCGTCGCCCGCTTTGACGGGGAAAACCGTGAGATGACCAGCGTCTCCCTTTCCGGGCGTCGCGGTCCGGTCCCGCAGCGGTGGACCCACCATCGACTGCGTTACGACGCCGGACGGGGTCAACTCACCTATCTCGTTGACGGCGTTCCTGCGGCGATCACCTACATCACCGAAAGCGGTCGCGAGGACAATCGCGCCTATGCGCTGATATTTGGAGATGACACGGGAGACGGCCTCGTCCTCGGTCGCGGATACCATGGCGTGATCGATGAACTGCGGATCGAGCGCGCGGCGCGTTCTGATCTTCGGATTGAACGGTACGACGGCAGTCCCGCGGAGATTATCACGGCACCGATTCAGCTTGGCCCCGGCGGCGGATCGGTGTACGCGGTTCGGCCGCGCACGGAGACCCCGGGAAATACCGATGTCCGGGTGTATTATCGGGTTGGCAATCGTACCACCGGCAGCGAGTGGATTGAGCTTGATCGATCCGGTGAAACTCCGGCTGCCCCTGCGGGATCGTACATACAGATCCGGAGCGTCCTGCTCCCCGACGCCTCTGCTGACCGGACGCCTCGTCTTCAGGCGGTCGAGATCGCCTATGAGCCGCACTCGGCGCCGCCCACGCCGCGTCGCGTTCGCGGGACATCTGTTCCCGCAGGTGTCACCGTCGAGTGGGAACCGGTGATGACCGATCGTTCGACGGAATATCGAGTGCTCTTTGGTGAGCATCCCGGTCGCTACACCGGTGCGCACGGGGTTCGAAGCCCCGTACGCATCACCGATGGGACCACTGCTGTGATAGACGGACTGGAACCGGACCGCTCCTACGTTTTTGCCGTAGAGAGCGTCGACCAATACGGACAGCGAAGCGCGCTGTCGCGGGAGATTGAGGTGCGCGCCGGGAGGGTGCGGCGATGAAACACAAGGAACGACTGGACCGTGCGGTAAACGCCTTTCGGGTGAACGACTATGAAGTCGCCGAACGCCTCACAAAAGAACTGCTGAACGATTATCCCGATCTTGCTGCGGGACACGTGTTGCTTGGCACGGTGTACGGGCGACAAAAGCGCTACGCTCCCGCGATCGACGCGTACCAGCACGCTGTTGCACTGGACCCCAAAAACTACGAAGCGTACAACAACCTCGCGGTAATCTACCGCCAGACCGGTGAGGCCGAACGCGCCCTGGAAACGATTAACAAAGCGTTGAAATACGGTGCGGCCAACGGCGAGGTCCTGTACAACCTCGGAAATATCCACAAAGACCTGGGAAATTACCCGGAAGCGATCGATGCCTACGAACGGGCGATTCAGGCTGACCCCACCCTGTCGGTGGCGTACAACAACCTTGGCACCCTGTACGACGCGCAAGGTCGAAACGAAGAGGCGCTCAAAGTCTTTCAAAAAGGACTGAAACACGATCAGAACCACCCGACGCTCCATTACAACCTTGGTAACAGTTACCAGGCTGTTGGACGACTTCAGGAAGCGCGTGGTAGTTATGAAGCGGTCCGGCGCAGCCGTCCGGGTTGGGGGGATGCGCTCAACAACCTGGGAATCGTTCTGGACAAAATGGACGAGCTGGATGCGGCACGGGAGGTGTACTCGGAGCTTCTGGATCTGGAACCGGCAAACCACACTGCGCGGAACAACCTTGGTACCGTCCTCGCCCGTCAGGGCCGGGCAGATGAGGCGATCCAGCAGTTTCAGGCAGCCCTTGACCAGGCACCCCAGTACGCCAGAGCTGCCGGAAACCTTGGACAGGCGGCGGAACAGGCGGAAGACCCCGTTGAAGCGCGGCGGATTTTGCAGCAGCTGCTCAATCAGGACCCTGACAACACCCGCCTTCGCCGGAGTCTTGCGCGGGTCTTCACCAAGTCAGGAATGCACGACCAGGCTGCCGGTGCCTGGGATCGCGTTGTCTCTGATGACCCCTACGACACTGAAGCGCTCCGGGAACTCGGACTTTCCCAGTACCGTGGCGGGAAGCGGGATCTCGGCGAGGCGACCCTGAAGAAATACGCCGAACAGAACCCCGAAGATGCATCGTATCTGGCAGACCTCTCGAACATCCTCAGAAAAGAGGGACTGAAAGACGAGGCGCTGGAATACGCCGACCGGGCGATCAATACCAATCCCGGCGACGTCTCCGGGCTACTGCGTCGCGCCGAAGCACTGGCAGACCTCGGCAACGCCGACGAAGCGCGGGACGCGTTGGAGCAGGCGGCACACATGGAACCTGAGGACCATCGCGTTCTGTCGTCCCGGGCGGAGGTCAACCACACCCTCGGTGATCGCGATGAAGCGCTTGCCGCCGCGGACGAACTGGTGTCTCTGCAGGGTAACCGGGGGAGTTCCGAAGATCTTACCGGGCTCAACAAGAGTCTGGAACTCTACGAACAGATGGTTCGCGACTATGAAGCGGAAAACGCCGACCGCTGGCACCGCAACCTTGACGCCCTTGGTCGTCTGGCGATGCAGGGTAAACCGGCAGATGCGTCCGATGAAATGGCTCGCGACACAACTGCGGACCTTGATGAGGATTCAATACCGATTCTCAACTTTGGCGGCGAATCCGCGTACGCAGATGACGAAGAGGAATTGGAAGAACCTGAAGAGCTCGAAGTTGAAGAGCTCGAAGTTGAAGAGCTTGAACCGGAACTGCTGCAGTACGATTTCGGTGGTGGAACCGGTGGAAACGGTGGGACGAGCGAGGGCACTGGATCGGGAAACGGATCTGCAGACGAACCTGCCGGCGATTCGTCGGATCACGGCGATTCCGGTGCTGGAAGCGGCGAGGACGCCGCCGAGACGCACGGACCCGAGACTACGGAGACCGATGAGGATATGGCTGAGGATGCGGAGCCGGCCGCGGCAAGCGACCAAACCGGACCATCTGATGCCGATGAACAGGAGAGTGAACCGGACGATCTGCGGGATCTCGCGGGCGAAGAAGACGAAATGCCGTTCCCGTTTGGAGACACCCTCGGAAAAGAAGGCGCTGAAGAAGACGACGAGACAGAGCCGGAGGATCCAGAGGAACGCGCTCATCCGCCGGAACGACCCCGCGCATTCGTCCCGCCACCGGAACCGCCGCCGGGTCCTGAACCGGAGCCGGAGCCGGAGCCGGAGCCGGCGCCTGAGGATGAGCCCGAACCTGAGGACGAGCTCGAGCCTGAGGATGAGCCCGAACCTGAGGACGAGCTCGAGCCTGAGGATGAGCTCGAGCCTGAGCCCGAACCTGAGGACGAGCTCGAGCCTGAGGATGAGCACGAGCCTGAGGATGAGCTCGAGCCTGAGG
>JAQIBO010000273.1 GCA_027859055.1 Spirochaeta sp. | reverse complement strand
CGCCACCGGTATATCCGACGCTGCCGGTCCCAGCACCTCTGTTTCTTCCGCCTGAACTTCAAACCCACCGTCGGCCTTTTCGTTTTCCGCGACGGTACCTCGGACGGAGATAACCGTTTCGTTGCCGAACTCCGGTTCACTGTCGTACACCACCTGCACCAGGCCGCTGCGGTCGCGGAGCATCACGAAGCTTACCCCACCGAGATTGCGGATCCGGTGAACCCACCCGGAAACGGTGATCTCCTGTCCCTGATGCGCGGATATATCTGCTGCCAATACTCTCATTCCGTATCCTCCATGAGACGCAGAACCGCCTCGTCAAACGTGTCGTCGGTACCGTCTGTTCCGCCTGCCACACTGCTTTCCGCCTCAAGCTGGGCGGCGATGAGTCGCGTCCAGGCCGATTCGGTGGTGAGTGTGCCCATCGGAACCGCCCCTTCGCGCCACAACTGGTGGCCGGTAACGTACTCGGAAAAGTCGACAACTCCCTCCTGCTGGGAGGTGCAGAAGAAGCGCACGCCACGTTCCCGGCCGTAGGAGAGCGCCTTACGCAGGGAAAACGGCGTCTCCCGCAGGTTCGCCGTGCCCGTATCGTAGATCTCCAGTACAAAGTAACGTATTCCCGCGTCCATGAGCGCTATCAGCGTCTCACCACGCATCCCCGGATACACCTTGGCGATAAACGTCCGGCTGATCGCCCGTTCCAACCGCTCGGTCAGCTCCTCCCGGGAGAGCCCGCGGGCGGTCCGCGCCAGGGCGCGGCCGCCCCGTCGCAACGCCGCGGCGTTCCAATTGCGAAACGCCCCGTGATAGAAGGAGCGGTCATCGTGTCCGGTCCCCTGGGGCACCGCAGTGAACCCCGCCCGCTCAAATTTCAGATTCAGGGGCATGAAATCGTCGTCACCATAGACCACGTGAATACCGCGTTCTGAGCCGGCGGCGGTATGCACCGCCCGGCGCAGGTTTTCCACCGCTTCGCCGCGGCCCCCCTCTTCGGTGGGAACTGCGCTGGCGGTGAGCACAACCGGTACACCGCTGTCGGCAAAAAACCAGTACATGAGACTGGCGGTATAGGAAAGTGTGTCCGTCCCGTGACCGATAACAATTCCGCGCGTTTCACCGGTGTCGATCCGGTAAGCGGTCTGCGCCAGGAGCGCCGCCCAGTCGGCGGGAGTGATCTCTTCGCTGAGAAACTGCCCAAGCTGGATCTCCTCAAAACTGAGACCGTTGGGCAACGTCGGGTCCGCCTCAAAAAGGCCTCGCACGTCCATAAGGTCGCCGGGCACCACCAGTCCGTCCTCCATCCGACGGCCGGCTATCGCACCGCCGAAGGAAAAGACGTCGATCGTGCTGACGGTGAAGTGCTCCTGGAGGAGCTGCTGCACCATCTTCGGTTCAGCCCGCCCGCTGGTCGCCTGCATCACCTGGCCGACGAGAAACCCGAGGGGCTTTCGGTCACCGGCAACGACCTGTTCCACCGCCTGGGGATGTGCCGCAAGAACCTCCTGCAGTACCTTCTGCAGGGCGCCCGTGTCGGTGATCTGTTCCCAGCCCTGCTCGGCGATAATGCGGTCAGGGTCTTTGTCCTCGGAGAAGATCATCGCCAGCACCTGTTTGGCGATCTTGCCGTGAATTGTCCCGTCGTCGAGCATGCGCAGGAGCGCGGCGATCCGCGCCGGTGAGAGGGGGCTCTCCGCCAGGGCGGTACCGGAGCGGTTCAGCTGCTTGCGGACGTCTCCGGCAAGCCACGTGGCCAGCTGTTCCGGATCAGCGCCTTCACCAACGGCGCTTTCAAAAAAGTCGGCGGTGCTTTTTTCATCACAAAGAAAGTCCGCCTGGGTGTTGCTCAAAGAGTACTCCGCGAGGAACCGGTCGCGCCGCGGCGTCGGCAGCTCCACCAGGGCGGCCTCAACCTGCTCAAGAAACGAAGCATCCGCGGAAAACGGCGGCAGATCCGGTTCGGGAAAGTAGCGGTAGTCGTGGGCGCTTTCCTTGCTACGCATACTCTCGGTGAGATCGCGGTTCTCGTTCCACAGACGCGTCTCCTGCGCCACGGCGCCGCCGCGGTCGAGGATCTCCTGCTGCCGTTCGATCTCGAAGTTCAGCGCCTTGCGCACAAAGCGGGAGCTGTTGAGGTTTTTGATCTCCACCTTGTTTCCCAGGCCCGCGCCGTGGGTGTTCACCGAGACGTTGGCATCACAGCGCAGCGATCCCTCTTCCATGTTGCCGTCGCACACGCCGAGGTAGCGCACCATGCGGCGCAGCTCCTGCAGAAGCACCTCCGCCTCCTCGCCGATCTCCAGGTCCGGCTCGGTAACTATCTCAAGCAGCGGCGTCCCTGCCCGGTTGTAGTCGAGAAGCGACATATCACCGGCGTGGATCATCTTACCGGCGTCTTCTTCGAGGTGGATCTCGTGAATCCGCACGCGTTTCCGCTTTTTGCGAAACTCGATATCGATATATCCGTTGCGCCCGAGGGGCTCGTGAAACTGGGTGATCTGATAGTTCTTGGGAAGATCCGGGTAGAAGTAGTTCTTGCGGTCAAACACGCATTTCGCGTTGAGGTCGCAGTTCAACGCGCGGGCAACGACGTAGCCCATATGGATCGCCGATTCGTTGAGCGTCGGGAGGACGCCGGGGTAGCCCATACAGACGGGGCAGACGTTGGTATTGGGTTCATCGCCGAAGTTGGCGCGGCAGTCGCAGAAGACCTTGGTCTCCGTCAAAAGTTGCGTATGGATCTCTAAACCGATAAACGATTGGTACACGCTGTTACTGTCCTCCCCCGTCGCTGCGGTTACGCGTTGTGTGTCGTTTCCCAGTCGGAAAACGGAACCGACCGCTCCGGAAACTGAATTGGCATCACAGTCGCCAGACGCCGCGCCACGGCAAATAACCGTTCCTCGCTGAACACCGGCCCCATGAGCTGCATACCCACCGGAAGGCCTCCCTCGGTGCCGGTCGGCACCGTGAGGGCCGGGACCGCCGCGAGATTGCCGGTACCCGTGAAGCGGTCGGCGACTTTCTGCTGGAACGGATCCATGCCGTCGTCGCCGTGGGCAAACGCCTGGGTGGGAAACGTCGGCAGAACGATCGCATCAACGGTACCGAACAGTTCGTCCAGTTCGCGACGGATCAACGTCCTGATCTTCTGAGCGCGCGTGTAGTACTGGTCCTGAAAGCCGCTGCGCAGGACGTACGTACCGAGAATGATTCGCAGTTTGACCTCATCACCAAACGCCTCGGTGCGTGCTTTGCGCATCAGTTCTTCCGGATTTTCCGAAAAGATCGGCCGGTACCCGTAGCGGACCCCGTTGTAGCGCGCCAGGTTGGCGCTGGCCTCGGCCGCGGCGATCGTGTAATACGCGGGAACGACGTACTCCAGGGTGGAAAGCGTCACCGGCCGGGTGGTATAGCCAAGCTCTTCGAGGGCGGTAACGGTGGCGCGGAAGTTGCGCTCCACCGCCGGGTCCAGACCCAGATCACCGGCAAGCACACCGATCGTGCCTTTTGCGTCCTGATCCACCGCATCCAGCGCCGGCGCGGGAATCTCGACGGAACTGTGATCGCGGCTGTCGACGCCGCGCATCGCCCGGTAGGTCGCGGCCAGGTTATCCACCGAGTCGGCAAGTACGCCGACCGTTTCAAGTGAGGAGGCGTAGGCCACCAGGCCGTACCGGGAGACGGTGCCGTAGGTCGGTTTGAGCCCGTATACACCGCAAAACGCGGCGGGCTGCCGGACGGAACCGCCGGTGTCGCTTCCGATCGCCACCGGTACCTGCCGGTTCGCCACCGCAGCGGCGGAACCACCACTGGATCCACCGGCGACACGCGTCACATCCCAGGGGTTGTTCGTCGTTTGCAGCGCCGAGTTGTCTGAGGAGCTGCCCATCCCGAATTCGTCAAGATTGGTCTTGCCGACGATCTCCGCCCCGGCCGCTGCGAGGCGCTCAATTGCACGGGCGTTGTAGGGACACTGGAGCTCCTCCAGCATGCGGGAACCGCAGGTCAGCCGGTAGTTTTGAACGGCGATGTTGTCCTTCACCGCGATCGGAAGACGGAGTGACGGCGCCGCTCCAGTTGTGACCGCAGCCTCGGTCCCGGACGGTTCCGCGTCGCCGCTATCAACCGTCCATTGCGCCGGCGTGCCGATCTCCAGGAAGGCACCGATATCGGTGTCGCGATTTGCCAGAAATCGGGCATAGTCGTCCCGTTTTGACTCGAGTATTGTGTTCCACATCGGTTATAGTACGTTGGGGATCGCGATAAGACGATCCTCGAGGTCGGCAGCGTTCTCGAGCAGGGTATCCGGGTCAACGGCTCGCTCGTTCTGATCGGGCCGGACACGGTTCGATGTCACGAGGGCGTGCGTGGTGGGTTCAACATTTTCCACATCAATTGAAGACATAGTGGTAAAATATTCCAACATCTGTTGTACCGCGCCCTCAAGGGCCGCTATATGGCGTTCGTCCATTTCGAGCATAGCCATATCGACGGTGGTTTTGAGTTCAGCCGGGTCCATGCGCGAAACTATGACAGTGAGGTATAAGCCTGTCAAGCAAAGAATTGAGGGGCGATTTGACGAATCCGGGTGCACGCGATAAGTTGTAGGATTGCAGCACCCCCATAAACAGGATACACATACGTGGTAATAAAGAAAGAATTTCCGACGATACACTTTTACGATCAGGATTTTGTAGACATATACGAACAGACGTGGGCCTGGATCAAGGACTACTGGCAGAAAGGCACCGCGCAAAACGGCTTTGAGCCACGGTACTTCGTCTCCCCCGAGGCAGACCGGATCAACCAGCTCGACGCGATCTATTCTTCCTTTTTTCTCGTATACAGTAACCGGAACTATCCGGCGGCGCCGCAGCTGGACACGTTTTACAAAAAACAGGAATCCGACGGGGCAATCCGCGCCGAGTACTCGGTGGAGACGGGAGAACCGATATTCAGCGACGACAACCCCGACGGTCTTGCGCCGCCGCTCTTTGCGTGGGCGGAGTTCAACATGTACCACAAGGTGGGCAACAAGAAACGGATCAAAGAGGTGATGCCGACGCTGGAGCGCAACTTCCAGTGGCTGGAGGAAAACTTCAAGGATGAATCCGGCCTGTTTCACGTGCCCCTCGCCGCGACAGGGATGCTCAACGCCCCCCGGGACGGCATGTACTACCCGGTGGATTTCAACACCCAGGCCGCCCTCAACGCCTCGTGCATGGCCCAGCTCGGACATGTCCTGAACGACAAGGATATCGAGTTCCGATATCGTCGCCAGTACTTCTCCCTCAAGACGCGGATCAACCAGCTGATGTGGAACGACGACGACGGGTTCTACTACGACCTGACCCGGGAAAAGGAGCAGGTCCGCGTCAAAACGGTGGCCGGGTTCTGGCCGTTAATCACCGATATACCCAATGAGGCGCGGTCCAGCCGCATGGTGGACCACCTGAAAGACCCGGAAAGCTTCGGCACGGAAAACCCTTTTCCGTCGGTTGCGGTCAGTGAAGAAAGCTTTTCCGAACTCGGCGACGGCTGGCGCGGTTCCGTGTTTCCCACCTATACCTTCATGATTATCAAAGGGCTTGAAAAACAGCACCAGTACGAGCTTGCCCGGGAGTACGCGATCCGGCATCTCTATTACATGCTGGATACCCTTCATCCGGAGGGGAACAAGCGGGGAAACGTCTGGGAGGCGTACAAACCGCTCCGCGACGGTGAGGCGGAGTGGGCGGAAAATCCCGCGTTTCCGCGGCCGATGCAGATTCCCGCCGTCGGGCTGTCAACGATCGCGCTGATGATTGAGAACGTTGTCGGGCTGGAGGTGAGCCTTCCCCGCAAGACGGTGCGCTGGATCGTTCCCACGTTGGAAATCATGGGAATAGAAAACCTGAACCTCCGGCGCAATACGATAACAATTCTGAGTCAGAAAAGCGGCCGTGGCTGGGAAATCCGTCACGAGTCGGAAAAGCTGTACTACTTCACCCTGGATCTGCTGAGCGAAAACAAGGAAAAGACACTACCGATTCCATCGGGTAAGTGTTCCATGCTGGTGGATAAACTCTGAGGGCAGGCGCGGTTCACGCGTCCCGGTACTTTTTGATCTTCTTCTGGAGCATTACGATGTGCCTGGCGGGATACACCCCCGTCGGGCATACCGCACTGCACGCAAGGTGACGGTCGCACCCCCACGCTCCCCGGTCGGTATCCACCTGTGGAAGCAGTTCGGCGCTTCGTTCCGGGTGTTTATCCAACTCCCGATTGTACGCCGCAAGCCCCGCGGGTCCCATAAAACCGCGCAGCGGAATAACCGGGCACGCCGAAACACACAGCCCGCATTCAATACAGTTTTCAAACCGCACGTACCGGTCGATCTCCTCCGGCGTCTCGCTTGCTTTGTTTGCTTCACTGGGACGGAGATACTCCGCGGCGACGGGAAAATCACGGAAGAGCGGTGTCGGGTCAACGGCAAGGTCACCGATATGGGTCATCGTCTCCAGGGGGCGCAGTTCCACCACCACCGCATCGTCTCGGTCAGGTTCCGCACCGCCGTTCCCCGCGGCCTCTGCAACAACCTCCAGAACGTTCGCGGTGCACGCAAGCTTTCGGGTACCGTTGACGAGCATACCGCAGGTGCCGCAACTCCCGTGGTGACAAGAGTGGCGAAACAGCAGCGTCGAGTCCGCGTTCGCCTCGATCCATTCCAGGGCATCCACCACGGTGGTGTGGTCTTCCACCGGAACGGTATATTCGCCCCACCCGACGGGACGCTGGGATCGCTCGACCCGGAAAACGACCTCTCTCCGCACGTTCACGCCTGCACCTCCCGCGTTCGGGAGTTGTCCGGACCGGAGGCATCGGAGCGAGAAGCGGGGGTCGGTTGATAATACGCCCGATGCGGTAACAACGGTGTCTCCGCCGTTCGGCACGGTTGGTCCACACCAACCAGTTCACACACCAGATCGACCGTTTTCTCCGCCATCGCCCGCAAAACCGTCGCCTTTCCGCCGATGACCGAAATAAACCCGGAAAGCGCGTCGTTCCGACCGTGGTCGATCGCGAGAAAGTCCCGGCTCAGTTTGCGGCCGTCCTCCACGGTGCCCGCCGAGCCCGCCAGCGGCCGGCTCGCGCTCCACGCGGCGTGAAACGGCGTGTCCGCAAACACCGGCATCAGCTCCGCGGCGCGACCGGTGAGATAGGTGATATCGTCGGCGGGAACGGTAACCGTGTCCGGATCATCGGTCTGCCATTGTGTGGACCCCACGATCGAGAGACCCCGCTGGGGTACGATGATATCGCCGTCGCCGGCGGGATGCAGATGACTGATGACCATGTTGTTGAGCCGCTTTTTCACCGCAACCATCGTGCCCGGAGCGGGAGTTACCGGCAGATCGATGCCGGCACGGGCGGCAACGTGCCCCGCCCACGCGCCGGTGGCACTCACCACCAGATCAGCGGAAATGTGATACTCCTCATCGGTCGCGCGGTTGCGCACGGTAACGCCGGTGACCGATCCATTCGCCCCGGTTACCTCCACCACTTCCGTAAACGTCTTGATTTTGGCGCCCGCGGCGCGGGCGGAGGCAAAAAAGTGAAGCGGAAGGCGCCAGGCGTCGATCGTCCCGTCGGGTACCTGTACCGCCATCCGGATCGCCGGGTTGAGGTGCGGTTCCATCGCCAGTGCCCGTTCCACCGGTATTTCCCGGGCGGGGATCGTGGCTTCCTGACACGCATCGATGAACTCCGCGCCAAACGCCACGTCCTCCTGGGTCAACGCAACAAACAGTCCGTAGTTCATCTCCAGCGCCTCCGGGGCGATTCGCTGCAGGATCCGGACCTCTTCCATGCACTCCCGGGCGATCTCGCGGTCGCCCACGGCGTACCGCGCGCCGGAATGGAGCTGCCCGTGGTGGCGACCGGTGGTTCCACTGGTCAGCTCCCCCCGCTCAACAAGGGTCGCGGTAAACCCGCGGGAAACCAGATCGAAGAGTATCGCTCCGCCGGTGCCGCCGCCGCCGATAACAACGACGTGACCGTGGGAACGGGCCGGAACAGGCGCCTGCCGGGCGCCATTCACGGACGGCACCGGCTAGAGCTCCTCCCAATTGCCGCTGCGGCCGCTGGCAAAAAGCGCGTCCAAAACGCGTTGGTTGTTGTAGGCGTCCTCCGGTGGAATCGGTACGGCAGACTCACCACGCACGGCTCGGGAGAACGCCTCAAACTGGAGCCGGTACTGGTCAGTCGGACCGGCGCTCACCACCCGGGGTCCGATTCCGTTGCGTACGTGGACGGAAAGGGGAACATCGGTATACGCGTTGAACGGAAGCTCAACCCGAAGATTGCCTCCCGTACCGAAAAGCTGCACGCTTTGGGCGGCGTCGGTTTGCGTGCCCACGGTGAAAACCGCCTGAGCGTCGCCGAAATCGATAACGCCGCTTGAAAGCCGGTCGGTCCCGAACCGTTCGTCCACCTGAACCAGACCGACAACGCGGTGTGGTTCGCGCCCGAGGAGATACCGGGCGGATGACACGGCGTAACAGCCGATATCCATGAGAGCCCCGCCGCCGGTTTCAACACGGTTACGGATATTTTCGGGATCCTGATTATTATAGAAAAACGAACAGTGGACCGCCGTCGGAGTTCCGACTTCGCCGATCGCGACCAGCTCCCGCGCGTGACGCCACTGCGGATGGAACCGATACATAAACGCTTCCATCAACAACACCCCTTTCCCGGCGGTGTAGTCGATCGCCTCCTGTACCTGAGCGGCGTTAAGGCCGAGAGGCTTTTCGCACAAAACGTGTTTTCCCGCATCGGCGGCACGTTTGATCCACTCCAGGTGAAGATGGTTGGGTAGCGGAATGTACACCGCCTCAATTTCCGGGTCGTCCAGCAATTCCTGATACCCGCCGTACCCGCGGGAAATCCCCATCTCCGCAGCGGCGCTATCCGCTCGGGAGCGGTCCCGGGACGCGATCCCGCGTACTTCCAGCTGATCCGAACGGGTAAGCCCCGCCGCGACACGCAGTCGAAAATGTGTCGCTACACCAAGAACACCCCATACTACCGGTTTCATAGGCACCTTCCTTGAGAGTATCGTACCTGCTTCAATTTGGTTTATCAACTGTAATAAAAAGAATTCACGAACGTTCAAGCAGATGCTGAAGGTCGTCTCCGGTGCCGTATTCGCTGACAAACCACTCGATCAGCCGCCGGGCGACGCTGTACGTGCTGGGAATTTCATCGGGGAGCTGATTCGGCGCGTACCATCCGATGTCGTCAATTTCTCCCTCTTCCGGTGTCAGGTCGCCTCCGGCGTACTCTGAGGTGAAGGCGATCATTAGCGAGCTGGGAAACGGCCAGGGCTGACTGGAAAAGTAGGTTATGTTGCGCACCAGGACACCGCTTTCCTCGAACACCTCGCGGCTGACCGCGTGTTCCAGCGTTTCCCCGGCTTCCACAAACCCGGCAAGCACGCTGTACAGGTTGGCCGGGTGGCGCGGGCTGTGAGCCATCAGCAGTTTTCCGTCGTGTACCACCGCCATGATCACCGCCGGGGAGATCTGCGGATAGCTGTGCCCGCCACAAGAGGGACACGTCTTGGCTATCTCGCCGCTGAGACGTTCCATCGGGGTTGCACAGGCACCGCAAAACCGCGTGTTCCGATCCCAGTTTGCCAGGTGAAACGCCCGGTTCATCGCCCAGTAGTCGTCGATGTCCAGAAGATCAGCCGCCTGACGCCGACCGACAATTTCAAATGCGGCGGAATCACCGCGCAGCCGGGTGCGGGCAAGCATGTGATCCAGCCGGGCACGTTCGAGGAACACGCCGCCAACAACGTCCTCACCGCGAACGGCGAATTCCCACAAATCGGTCGGAATCTGGACACCTTCCGTACTCAACTCATCAACGGAGGGAATATGGTAACGGGTATGGTGTATGCGGGCGCTTCCCGACGCACCGTGGCGCCGCAACAATACCGATTTGTTGTCCGAAAAAACGGCTATTAACATTATCGTCCCCGTACCGATCGAAGTAAGAGATCCGCCAGACCCGGAGCAATCCGTGATAGAACGATTATAAACCGTACCGGCAGCGGAATTCCTGTCCAGATGACCCTCTTTCGTCGGGACATACCGCGGACGATATCGTCGGCGGCGCGCTCCGGCCGTATTCCTCCCGCCTGATTGGGATCCAGAACGTCATGCGTCCCGCCGTCACCGTGAAG
>JAQIBO010000213.1 GCA_027859055.1 Spirochaeta sp. | reverse complement strand
TCATACGCCTCAAGGACCCGTTCCTGCAGGGTATGACGAAACTCTGAATTGATCGGATGCGCGACATCCTTGTACTCGCCGGTCTTGGTCCGTCGGCTCGGCATCGCAATAAACGTGCCGTTGCGGCCATGGATCACTTTGATGTTATGAACCACGAAACAGCTGTCGAGTGTAACCGTTACATAGGCCTTAAGTTTGCCGTCTCCCCCGACGCGGCGAACGCGTATATCGGTAATCTCCATCGGTTGCTCCTCTGCGCGCCCGTTTTCTTACCGTAATTATAAGGGACATCACTACGCTGTCAAATAAAATGAAAAATTGACATCGACGACGCAGGCTTCTATAGTTCAAGTATTGTGAAAACAGATACTGTGGCTGCGTTTTCCGGTGCATTGCGCGCCGTGCTGGAAGAGAGTGGGTTTCAAAACGTTAAAATCGACGACCCGGTCGACCGCGCCGGGGGGGCCGGCAGAAGTGTCCAGGTCAGTGTTTCTGTGGGAATCGCCGGCGCGGTGCGCGGTTTTCTTTTTCTCCAGGCGCAACTGCAGGCGGCCACGGAATATGCCGCGATGTTAAGCCGGCAGCTCGGGGTTACTCTTGAAAACCCGGATACGTTCGGCCCGATGCACAAAGCGGCGCTGGCGGAACTGATCAACCAGATATCCGGCCGGGCGATGATGCTCCTGGCGGAGATCGGCCTTGACGCGGATATCACACCGCCCACCGTTGTGACCGGGGACAGTCTTGACGCTACATTTTCCGACTCGCTGTCATTTGTTGATCTGGGCGTACACTGCCGGGCCGGGGATCTGGCAGTATCGATCGGGTATCAGCCGGAGTAGTCCGAGCCCGCGTCCGCGGGGTAGATGATCGGCGCGTCAAACCACAACTTCTCCAGTTCGTAAAAGCTGCGCAGCTCTTCAAGCATGATGTGGACGATAATGGAGCCGCAGTCGAGGAGAAGCCACCCGCTATCGTCGTCGCGTTTGTGGCTCTGACGTGGATCCAACCCCAGCTCCGCAA
This sequence comes from Spirochaeta sp., assembly GCA_027859055.1. Lineage (GTDB taxonomy): Bacteria > Spirochaetota > Spirochaetia > DSM-27196 > Alkalispirochaetaceae > Alkalispirochaeta. Next base: position 9,516 of record JAQIBO010000213.1, on the reverse strand, counting down.
CGATTTCGTGCGCGCGACGGTACAGGCCGCGAAGGCGTCCGACGCCGGGCGCGGAAACCAGTACGAAGCTGTCTGCAAACCCCGACTGTTGGGAAATATCAAGGGCGCGAACGTTCTCGCCTCCGTGTTCTTCGAGCCAGGCGGCGATCTTGTACGCCGTTTCGTTGCTTGTACTACTGTGTTCGGACGACTGATCCATCAAAATCCCTTCCCAGAATTACCGTTACTTCGACATCGGCGGCGGGTTGTACTTCCGTCACCTCCCGCTGCCCGCGAATGACCTGTGCTGTCTGTTGGGCCAGGTCCCCGATTCCCCGCCGATCGACGATCAGCGTATGCTCGATCTGGTCGCTTTCGGCGTTTCCGAATCGGCGTATTTCAAATCCGTAGTCTTCGTACAACTCCGCCGTTCGGCGGGCAAGTCCCGATCTCGTCGTTCCGTTGAGAATCTCCAACGAGACGACAACCTGCTCCGTCATCTCCTCTTCGGTGCTGGCCAGCGTCTGCTCAACCTGCTGCACCGCCTGCTTCAACCACTGCCCCTCGAAATGCGGGAACAGCAGCTGATGCATCACCCCCTCCACCTCGACTGCCCGCGTCGTCCCCTGGACGCGCCGGCGAACGATCCGTTCCGGATCGATACGACCGAACGCAGAAAAGAGCGTGGTCTGCGCCCGGTTGTCCAGGCGCGTCTCCACAAGGTCGGAACGCACCTCGACGACATTCGGATGCGTCAGAAATCGCGCGTTTCTGCGAACCGAACGAAGAAGCGACTGGACAAACGCCTGCCGTTTTCCGATGCGCTCAAGCTCCGTTTCAACCTCGTCTTCGTGCCGGACGTACTGGACCGCCTTTTGTCCGTCCAGACGGACGTTTCCCGTCGGAAGCAGAATCGGATCGTTTCCGTCGAGTTCCCGATAGTCGTTGATGATAAACAGATCAACGCCGCCGAGGAGGTCGATGAAGTCAATTAGCTGCCGTTCGGACATAACCAGCGTAAACGGTATCGATGCGCCGATGAACTGTTCAACCTCCGCGCGAAAGAGGTCCGGCGACTCGTGATCAAATACCGCGTCGATTCGATCAACGCGACTCAGCGAACGAATAACGCCGCCGAGATTTCCCGGTATGTCCAGCACCGCGGCACGGTCGGTCTCGGGATGGTAAAACAGGACAAACGACAAAAACGGATCGTCCTCTTCATGGGCAATAACCAAAGTCCGGACTACCTCTCCGGTTACCAGACGCGAACTGACGTCATCTGTGCGCAACTGAACGTACAGAATTCCCCCGGTGACGATAATAACAAGAAATACGAGCACGAGTAACACAGCGGTTGTATTGAGCCGACGGAGCGCCACGTTTCAGTCTCCCTGCAGCCGAGCATACAGTTGCGCCGTCGGTTCTTCAAGCGGACCGAAGCGCCGCTCGTTGAATTCGATGATGCGGCAAACCATCTGTTCCAATGACGGAAGGGCGAGAATCTCCCTTGCGTTCCCGGTTCCGGAATGGCGCCGTCCGGGTTCACAGAAGTCCGCTACAAAGAGCGCCAGTCCCAGATCGTCGAGCGACGGATCCCCAAGCGTATGGTGACGCACCGCAGATATCACCGAATCGCTGGTCACACCGTACCGACGTCGCAGACGGGCTGCGGTAATAGCCCCGTGGAGCATCTTGGGGTGTCGACGCTCGATCGGTTGAACCGGAAGTCGCCAATCCGAGACCAGGGCGAACGCGGTCCATGACGGAATATCCCGATCCAGGTCATGCGCAAGCCCGGCCAGCCGCGCAGCGGCCACATCGAGATCGAACCGTTCCGTCAGCCCTTCGAGCAGCGTCGTAACCCGTTCAATATGTGCCTTCCGTGCCGGAGTGACCCGACGGGAAAGCTCCCGCCTGACCACCTCGATCGGGTCGATATCAGCTGTAGAGGTTGTGTTGGTGAATATATTCATAGACCGTATCTGGAACAAGATATCGAATCGTGCGTGACTTCCGCAATCGCTCGCGGATTTCACTGGAAGAAACAGCGAGACGCGGGTTTTGAACCCAGACAACCTCGGTCTGGTCTCCCGGAACGATTTCCAGGGAACCCGCGGAGCCGCCGTCCTGTTTTTCCGGGCACTCACCGGGTATCTGTCTGCGAACGACCGCCAATCGGACAACCGAGAGAAGCTCTTCGACGCGATGCCAGCGCGGCAGGTCGGAAAGCAGTTCTTCGCCGATCACCAGCCATGGCAGGGAGATAAGTTCATCCCGTTCAATCAGCGCTTCCACGCTGCCGGCGGTCCTGGAGGGACCGGGGCGTTCCACTTCGTAAGCGGAAACGCGGAACCGCGTGTCCCCGGCAATCATTCGGCGCACCATCTCGAGGCGGTTCGAACCGGATGCTTCCGGGCCCGACTCTTTGAGCGGGTTCCGGGCGGCGGGAACGAACAGCACCGTTTCACACTGGAGCGCCTCACACAGCTCGGAAGCGATCAGGAGATGTCCTGCGTGGGGCGGATCAAAAGAGCCGCCAAAAAAAACGTCGGCCGGTTTCGTTTTGTCCATCAGATCACGTGATCTCCCACCGGTGCGTTCGCCAGGTTCGCCATTACATCTCGCGCTTCCGCCAGCCCCGTTCCCGTCATCGCCGACACCGGAATCACACCCAGAAGCGAGCCTGGCGGCGGTACCGCATCAGGGTCATCATGGTCAACGGTCACGACCGGATGGTCCCTGATAAAATCGTCAACAGCGGCACGGGGCACGTCCCCACTGTCCACCAGGTCCATCTTCGTCAGCAACACAATATGCTGCTTTCGGACAAGCTCCCGCGAGTACGCCGCAAGTTCACCGCTCAGCGTGTCCCAGGAGGCGTCCAGGTCCTCATCGGCGACATCCAGGACGTAGACCAGACCTCTCGTCCGGGCGATATGTTTGAGAAACTGAATACCGAGGCCGGCTCCGTTACTGGCCCCGGCGATAAGGCCCGGGATATCCGCCAGTACGATGTCGTGCTCGTAGTGGTGCATCACCCCGAGGTTGGGGATAACGGTGGTAAACGGATAGTTGCCGATCTTGGGATTAGCCGCGGTGAGCACTTTCAGTAACGTCGATTTACCCGCGTTGGGCAAACCGACAAAACCGAGGTCGGCGATGATCTGAAGCTCAACCCGCAGGTTCTTCTCAACACCATCTTCACCGGGTTGCGCGAATCGCGGCGTCTGGTGACGGGAACTTTTGAAATGGGTGTTGCCCTTGCCGCCACGACCTCCCTGATAGAGAACCGCCCGTTCGCCAATTTCCGTGAGGTCAAGGAGCTGTTCGTCACTTTCGGCGTCAAATACCGCGGTTCCCGGCGGTACCTCGATGACAACATCGTCTCCCCGGGGTCCGCCCTTTTGACGGCCGGCGCCGGGTCTGCCGTTCTGCGCAAAAAAACGCTGCTGCATCTTGAGATGCGACAGCGTCTTTACGTTTTCCCGGACGAAAAATACAACGTCGCCCCCACGGCCGCCGTCGCCCCCGTCGGGCCCACCTTTTGGAACGTACTTTTCCCGCCGGAACGACACCGCGCCGGCGCCACCATGTCCAGATCGGACATGGATTTCCGCCTCATCCGAAAACAGAGGTTACTCCGCTGCCGGCTCGATGGAAACGAGCTTCTTCCCCCGGCGGGTGTGGAATTTCACGGTGCCGTCGGCTTTCGCAAAAAGCGTGTCATCTTTACCACGACCGACAAAGAGTCCCGGATGGACCCGGGTTCCCCGTTGCCGAATGATAATGGATCCCGCACTCACGAGCTCACCACCGAATCGCTTGACACCAAGACGTTGTGAGTTGGAATCACGTCCGTTTTTGGAACTACCGCCACCCTTTTTATGTGCCATCTGTCTTCTCCTCGCTGTACTGTACAGAAACCTGATCCGGCCAGTCCCGCTGTACCTCCGCGATCACGGCGCGGAGCATATCGGCTGCACCGGTATACCAGGACAGATCGTCACAGCGGTCGCACCGGAGGTCAAATTCTCCGGGAGCCGGGGCGGCTCCGTATACCGTACAGCCCCGATCCATCAGAATCAGACCAAACGACTTGAGCGCCACCGAAACCGCGGCGCAGGGAGCGCTCTCCATGCCGCCGGCGACCGTTGCGTGTCCGCGGGAAGTGACGCGTCGCAGCGCTCCATCCCGAAGAACGATCTGAATATGAACCATCGTTCCGAATTATCCGGTAACGATATCCTTTACCTTCACGACCGAATAGTGCTGCCGGTGACCATGGGTACGGCGGTAGTTCTTGCGCCGCTTGTGCTTGAACACCACCACTTTGCGCCCGCGGTTGTGCTCGGTAATCTCCGCCATAACGGAGGCTCCACTGACGTACGGGGTTCCCACGTTCACCGCGTCTCCCGTATTCAGCAGCACAACGCTGTCAAATGCGATCTCTGAACCTTCCTCGCCGTCGAGATGGTCCACGGTGATCACACTGTCCTGTTCTACCCGGTATTGCTTTCCTCTGATCTCTACAAGTGCGTACATCGTCTATTACTCCAGTTCGTATGAAGCGATTATTTAACCGGGAAACGCGCTGCTCGTCAAGGGGTAGCGGCGACCTTGTCAAGACCTATACCGCGACCTACTCCAGCGTGGTTGACCCCATCAGGTACCGGTCAACCTCCCGCGCACACCCGCGGCCCTCCTTGATCGCCCACACCACCAGACTCTGACCGCGCCGGGCGTCGCCGGTACTGAAGACGCCGGGAACGTTGGTGTTGAACTGTTCGTACTCGGCGCGGTAGTTGCTGCGGACGTCCCGTTCAATGTTGAGCTCTTCCGCGATGTAGTCTTCGGGACCCAGAAACCCCATCGCCAGCAGGACGAGATCCGCCGGCCACTCTTCCCCGGAACCGGGAATCTCTTCAAAACGCGGGGGCGCACCGGCTTCCTTGATCCACTTCACCCGGACGGTCCGGACCGCGACCAGATGGCCATCGTCATCTCCGACAAACTCCTTTGTCACAATTGAGAACTGCCGCGGGTCCTTGCCGGAGAGTGCCGCGGCTTCCTCGTGCCCGTAGTCGGACTTGTACGTCCGGGCAAAAGTGGGCCACGGCATTTCGTCGGTACGCTGCGCCGGCGGTTTGGGCATCAGTTCGAAATTGGTGACGCTGCGGCACTGGTGGCGAACCGAGGTGCCGATGCAGTCGTTCCCGGTGTCTCCACCGCCGATAACGATGACGTTTTTGCCTTCGGCGTTGATATAGCGCCTGTCGGCATGGCGCGAGTCAAGGTAGCTCCTGGTATTTGCCTTGAGAAACTCCATCGCAAAATGGACGCCCTCAAGGTCACGCCCGGGGACCGGCAAATCGCGCGGTCGCGTTGCCCCCACCGCAAGAACGACTGCGTCGCTGCGATACATGAGATCAAACGCGGAGAGGTCCCGACCGACGTCAACGCCGGTCTGAAAGGTGATTCCCTCGGCCGCCATCAGCGCGTTTCGCCGTTCAACCAGCTCCTTGTCCAGTTTCATATTGGGGATTCCGTACATAAGCAGTCCGCCGATACGGTCCTGCCGTTCGTAAACGGTGACTGAATGCCCAGCCTGGTTCAGCTGGTCCGCCGCCGCAAGCCCCGCCGGCCCGCTCCCGATGACGGAGATCACCTTTCCCGTACGCACCGCCGGTATGCGCGGTTCCATGAGTCCGTTTTCGTACGCCCGGTCGATGATCGCCGCCTCGTTGTCTTTGATCGTGACCGGCGGTTCGTTGATTCCGAGAACGCACGCGTGCTCACACGGCGCGGGACACACCCGTCCGGTGTACTCGGGAAAGTTGTTGGTTTTCATGAGGCGCGTGAACGCCTCGTCCCATCGTCCGTGGTAGATCAGGTCGTTCCACTCGGGGATCAGGTTATCAACGGGACACCCGAAGTCGGACTGACAGAACGGAATTCCGCAGTCCATGCACCGTGCGCCCTGCCGTTCCCGCTCTTCGTCGTTCAGTTCCCGGCGAAATTCGTCAAAGTTCTGCACCCGTTCAGCGGGCTCGATCCAGGCGGTCTTCTGCCGCGGAAAATCCATAAATCCGGTGGGCTTACCCATGGACAACCTCCATATCGTCTTCCTGTGCGTTGATGCGGGCCCGTTCCCGGTGCAGTTCCAGAATCCGTCGGAACTGGGGAGAGATCACCCTGACAAACTCGTGTCGTGTTTCGCCCCACCGGGATAGAAGGTCCCCGGCGCGTTCACTTCCGGTAAAACCGATGTGATCGTTCAACAGTTCGATCAGGTTTTCCTCATCCTCGGTCTCCAGAGTCAGGATTTCCACCATGCCCGGGTTGATGAACTCTTCCAGGCGATTTTTCGGATCCCAGATGTAGGCCATCCCGCCGCTCATGCCGGCGGCAAAGTTGCGTCCCACCTCTCCGAGAATCACCGCCACGCCGCCGGTCATATACTCAAGGCCGTGATCACCCACGCCTTCGATTACGAGTCGGCCACCGGAGTTGCGCACCCCGAATCGTTCCGCCGCCTGGCCGCGGATATAGGCGTCGCCGCTGGTCGCGCCGTAGAACGCGACGTTTCCAACGATAATGTTGTCCTCGGCGATAAAAGTGGACTGCCGTGGCGGATACACGATAATCCGCCCGCCGGATAGCCCCTTCCCGACGTAGTCGTTGGCGTCGCCTTCAAGCTCCAGAGTGACACCCCTGGCGAGCCACGCTCCGAAACTCTGTCCGGCGCTGCCGCGGAACTTTGCGTAAAACGAGTTGTCCGGCAGCTCATACGCTCCGATTCTGCGCGCGATCTCGTAGCTCAGCATTCCGCCGGTTGTCCGGTCGGTGTTTTTGATCGTCATCTCCACCGAGACGGGTTCCCGCTTTTCAAACAGCGGCCGGGCAGCTTGAATCAGACGCCGGTCCAGAATTGCTTCCAGGGCGTGGTCCTGACGCTGTACACAGTACATCGCCGCACTTCCCTCATTGACCTGGATCGGGGTTGTCAGCGCGGAGAGGTCCACCCCCTCGCTTTTCCAGTTGCGGACCGCCTCGTCCACCTCGAGAAGATCGTTGCGCCCCACCATGTCCACGAAGCGGCGAAATCCAAGCTCCGCCATAACCTCGCGCAAGTCTTCGGCGATGAAGTACATCATATTGACCACGTCCTGCGGGTCGCCGGCAAACTTGGTGCGCAGCCGGTCGTCCTGCGTCGCGATACCGACGGGACAGGTGTTCTTTTCACACTTCCGCATCATGATGCAGCCCACCGAGACCAGGGCGCTGGTGGCAAATCCCATCTCTTCGGCACCGAGCATCGCCGCGATCGCGACATCCCGGCCGGTCTTGATCTGACCGTCGGTCTGGACAACCACGCGGCTGCGCAGATTGTTCAATACGAGGGTCTGATGCGTTTCGGCCAGACCGAGTTCCCAGGGAAGGCCGGCGTTTTTTATGCCGGTAAGCGGGCTGGCACCGGTCCCCCCGTCATGCCCGGAAATGAGAATATGGTCCGCCCGCGCCTTGGCAACACCGGCGGCAACGGTTCCGACGCCGACCTCGCTGACCAGTTTCACGCTGATTCGGGCCGCGGGGTTTCCGTTCTTGAGATCGAAGATCAGCTGGGCTAAGTCTTCAATGGAATAGATATCGTGGTGTGGCGGCGGACTGATCAGGCCAACCCCTGGTGTCGAAAAACGCGTCTTGGCGATCTCCTCAAACACCTTGTGTCCCGGAAGCTCACCGCCCTCGCCCGGTTTTGCCCCCTGCGCCATTTTTATCTGCAGTTCATCCGCCTGGGCGAGGTATTCGATGTTAACGCCAAACCGCCCCGAGGCGACCTGCTTGATCGCCGACCGTTTGCTGTCCCCGCTGGCCAGGAGCTTGTACCGCTCCGGATCCTCACCGCCCTCGCCGGTGTTTGACTTGCCGCCGATCCGGTTCATCGCCAGGGCGAGTGTTTCGTGTGCTTCTTTGCTGATCGAACCATAACTCATCGCGCCGGTAACAAACCGCCGAACGATGAGATCTGCCGGCTCCACCTCTTCCACCGGAATCGGTGCGGTTTTGCGAAATCGGAGGAGTCCACGCAGCGTCGCCTGTTCAGTACTGCGCTGGTTCTGGCGCGCCGCATAGCGCCGATACGCGCCACGATCGTTCTGGCGGGCCGCGCGCTGGAGGTCTGCGATCGACTCGGGGTCCCACATGTGCTTCTCACCCTTGAAGCGCCACTGGTAGTCGCCGGGGTTGATATATTCCCCACCGATCTGAGCGTTTCCACCGGGCCACGCCAGGGCGTGACGGCGGAGTGCCTCCTGGGAAAGCTGGCTGAACCCGGCGCCCTGAATCCGGCTGGAGGTGCCGACGAAGGCGACGTCGATCACCTCGTTGGCGAGTCCGACCGCCTCAAAGATCTGGGCTCCCTTGTAACTCTCGAGGGTGCTGATTCCCATCTTTCCGAACACTTTACGCATCCCTTTTCGCAGGGCGTAATGGTACGCGGCGATGATCTCGTCATCGGAAAGGTCTTCCCGGATCTGACCGTCTTGTTTGAGGTGCCACATCGCCTCATAGGCGAGATACGGATTGATCGCATCCGCCCCATATCCGACAAGAGCACAAAAATGGTGTACTTCCCGGGGTTCTCCGCTTTCCACGATCAAACCGATCTGCGTGCGCTGGTGCGTTTTTACCAGGCGATGGTGGACCGTTCCGGTGGCAAGCAACGCCGAGACGGGCACCCGCTCCGGTCCGGCGGCGCGGTCGGAAAGGACTGCAAGACTGTACCCCTCGGCAATCGCGGCCTCCGCCTCATCTGCGATCCGGTCGAGGGCGGCGCGGAGCCCCGCCTCGCCGTCTGTCAACGGGTAGGTGATATCGACGATCCGGGAGGTCCAGCCGCGATGGTTCAGTTCCCGAAGTTGAGTCGTCTCCTCGTTGGTAAGGAACGGGTGGTCCAGCCAGAGCCGGTGAGCGTCTTCGGGACTGTGAACCAGGAGGTTTCCCTCCGGCCCGATGTACGAGCCGAGGCTCATAATCGTGTCCTCCCGAATTGAGTCGATCGGGGGATTGGTCACCTGGGCAAACAGCTGTTTGAAATAGTCGTACAGCAGCCGGGGACGGTCGGAAAGTACCGCAAGGGGGGTGTCGTTACCCATTGAGCCAAGCGGCTCCGCGGCGTTTTCCGCCATCGGTTTCAGGATCAACTTGAGGTGTTCAAGGGTAAAACCGAACGCCCGCATCCGTTCAAGAATTGAATCTTCCGCAAGGCCGGGTGTGGCTTCCGGGTGCGGCAGATCGGTCATCCGAATTCGCTGCTCATTCAGCCACGTCCGAAACGGCTTCCGACGGGCGATTTCCGTCTTGAGCTCAAAATCGTCGACGATCCGCCCCTGCTCAAAGTCCACAAGAAACATCCGGCCCGGCCGCAGACGTCCCTTGGTCACGATGCGTTCCGGATCGATCGGCAACACACCAACCTCGCTCGCCATCACCACGTAGTCGTCGGCGGTGACGTAATAGCGGCTGGGGCGCAGT
>JAQIBO010000176.1 GCA_027859055.1 Spirochaeta sp. | reverse complement strand
CCGGCAGCCTTACGGGCAAAACAGTTTGGGACAATTTCCAGTTTTTCGGCTATACGGCAGTCTTTCCGGGGATTCTGCTTTTCGTTCTCGCCTACCGTCGCGATTCATGGAGGCTGCCGAGGTGGCTTATTGCCGCCCTGGTGGTGGAACCGGTGGTGACCAATCTTCTGGCCTGGACCGACGGCGCCCACGCGCTTATTCGCGTTAATCCGAGGATAGAGCTCTTCGAACCGTTCTCTCTGCTTAGCTATGAGTGGGGCCCGTGGATGTGGATTTCCACGATCTACGGCGTGCTCCTGTATACCGTTTCTCTCGTGATCTTGCTCCGACGGGTTTATACGGAGCGCCAGAACCGGCAACCAGTTCCGCGCGCTCTGCTTGTTGGATTCCTTATTCCGTGGGTTTGGGGGCTTCTCCTCTTGACAGGTATACTACCGGGCCGATTCGACTTGTCGCCGCTGCTCGTCTCTATGGCGGGTGCGCTAATAGCTCGGAGCATTTTCAGAGAAGAGCTGTTTCCACTGTCGTCCAATACGTACCAGAGTATCGTAAACAACGCCGTTTCCCGTATCGTCGTGTTGGATTCCACCGGCCGCATAGTAAATCACAACCCCGCGGCCGCTGCGTTTCTGGAAACCGACGGAGACTGGAAGGCTTCCCTGGAGGATCTCCTCGCGACCGAAACCCTGTGCGAGACGGAAATCACCGTGTCCCGAGAGGAAGCGATTAAACACTACCAGATTCGCACTCAACCGATACCGCTCCGCGGTCGTGATGGATCCGGACAACTGGTCTTTATCGACGACATCACCCGCCGCAAACAGTCGGAAGAAGAGCTGCGCAAAAGCACCGAACGGTTTGAAAACCTGAGCCATAACCTGGCTGATAAGGTGATCTTCTACGCGTATACCACCGACGGCATAATGACCTATCTGAGCGAGGGAGGAAGAAAACTGGGTCCCCTCTCTCCGGAAGAGGCGGTGGGCCGGCACGCCGGAGAGATCGCCGCCTGGACAGAGGATTCCATACCGGTGGAGCGATACTTCCGGGCGCGGTTAGCCTCGGGAGAGCTTGATTCAGCCAACTTCATACTCTCCTATACAGGTCCCGCGGGGGATACGCGGTACCTCAGCTTCTATGAGTATGCCGTCCGTGATGATCTCGAGGAAAAGATGATCATTGAAGGCGTAGGTATAGACATAACAAAAGAGAAGGAGACTGAACGGGAGCTTGCGACGACGGGCATGGTCACCGAGAATGCCCAAGTCTCCGTACTGGCCACCGACACGGACGGCCGTATTGAATACGTCAATCCGTTTTTTTGCGGGCTCACCGGTTACGTGCGAGATGAAGTGATCGGGCGAAACCCGAGAATTCTCAAGTCAGGATTCCATAACGACACCTTTTACCGCGAGATGTGGGCCACCCTCAAACAAGGCAAGACGTGGCGGGGTGAGTTACAGAATAAGAAGAAGGACGGCTCACTCTATTGGGAAAAGGCGATTATCTCCCCGATACGCAATGAGCATGACGTTATCGTACGGTATGTAGGGATAAAAGAAGATATCACCGGACAGAAGCAGTTCGAGCGACTGAAAGAGGATGTGGACAGGATAACCAACCACGACATCAGAACTCCTCTCAACACAATCATAGGTCTCCCGGAGGTGCTCCTCCAGGAGCCCAATCTTACAGATGAACAGAAAGAGGACCTCGCTCTGATCTCCTACTCCGGACGAAACGTCCTCGAGGCGATGAACCTCTCCATGACCATCTTGAGAATAGAAGCCGGGAGCTACCGATTTGAGCCTGAGCGCCTCGATCTGGCGATCCTGGTGAAGCAGTGTTCCCGGGAACAGAAAGCCGCCGCGGCGACCAAGGGCGTTGCGATCAGTATTACCGCCCACGGATTCAACTCCCCGGAGGTGGAGCATATCATGGTCCTCGGTGATCGCCTGCTTGCCTACTCAGTGATTTCCAACCTTCTCAAGAACGCCGTGGACACTTCGCTGGAGAACGAAGCCATCACGATCGATCTTGTTCGAGATGAATTGGTCACCCTCTCAATCAAAAACAAAGGTCTCGTTCCCGAAGAAATACTCTCCTCCTTCTCCGAAGCGTACAGGACAAGCGGAAACAGACGCGGAATCGGCATCGGCTTGTACAGCGCAAGAACCTTTGCGGAAGCTCAAGGCTGGTCTATAGAGATAATATCCGCAGAGCCCGAGGGAACGACACTTACGATGAACATGCCTGCAGCCGCTGTGATGGGTAAGAACCGGACAGATGTTCCGGAGCGTTGATCCGCCTCGATTAGTCTCGATACTCCGCGCGGATGTGTTGCACATCTTCCTGGACCGATAGAAAAAGCTCGACCAACTCCGGATCAAAGTGGCTGCCTTGTGCGGTTTCGATATAGGTGAGGGTATCGGGAATGGACCACGCTTTCTTGTACGGTCTGTTGGAAGTGAGCGCGTCAAAGACATCCACAAGCGCCACGATTCGTCCGGATATCGGTATTTCCTCCCTCGGAACACCGTTCGGGTAACCGCTACCGTCCCACCGCTCATGATGGGTCACGGCGATCTCTTTGGCCACTCTCAGTACTTCCGTATCACCGTCACCGAGAATACCCGCACCAATAGTGGTGTGGCTCTTCATAATCCGCCACTCGTCGTCGTCGAGCTTTCCGGGTTTCAACAGTATTCGGTCGGTAATACCGATCTTTCCCACATCGTGGAGAGATGCCGCATGGAGAAGCGTTTCCGCCTCCTCCTCGCTCCACCCGAGCTTTCGCGCCATGAGATACGCCATCCGGCTTACCCGCACTACATGCCGTCCCGTTTCGTTGTCCCGATACTCCGCCGCTCGTGCAAGCTTGCGAACGATCTCAAGCTGCGTTTCCACCAGTTGGCTCGTCCGAAGCCGCACCAACTCATCCAGGGTGTTTTTCTGGTCCATGAGCATGACGTGGCTGCGGTGGATCTCGAGCATGTTACGGACCCTGATCTCGAGCTCGGGGACTGCAAACGGTTTGTTCAAGTAATCCCGCGCCCCGGTCTTCAACGCGCGGAGCACCGATTCCTGATCGCTGTAGGCGCTCAGAACCATGATCGGCGGCAAGATCGACAGATCAAGCGCCTTGAGCTGTTCGATGACCTCATAGCCGTCTACATGGGGCATTTCAATGTCGAGGAGAATAACGTCCGGTGGATTTTCAAAGAAACGGTTCACTACCTCGCGGGAGTCGCGGACCGCTTCCACGTTCGTATAGCCTTGTGCGTTAAGAGTGCGATGAAGCATTTTAACGTTAACCGGGTCGTCATCCACCACCATAATCCGCCCGGAGCGCAGGTCCTGATCCGTAGACGTGTCTATATACGTGTTTGCAGCGGGTTTATCAGAGTTATTCATGCCGTTATCTCGATCTCCTCCGGTAGTGTACGGTGAGGCACGGAAATCTGCAAGAAACTACTGAGGAGCCGGCATGCTACTTGAGTGACGCGTCCAGATTTATGGTGACGCCGGTAAGTGCCTTGGACACCGGGCAGCCGGCCTTGGCCTCCTCTGCAATCTCCCGGAACCGGTCTTCATCGATGTCGGAGACGTCTGCGATGCAGCGGAGGTCAATTGAGGTGATCGCAAGCTTTTCGGCGTCCAGATTCACTGCCGCCTGGGGGCTGATAGACTTCGGGGTGTAACCGGCCTCTACGAGCCTGAGCGAAAAGGCCATTGAGAAACAGGCGGTGTGAGCGGCTCCGAGAAGTTCTTCGGGATTTGTACCCCCGGCCTCCTCGAAACGGGAGCCATAACTGTACTGGCCTTTGTAGGAACCGCTTCCGAGCTCCAAAGCTCCCTGTCCTTTTTTAACCGTATCCATCCAGACTGCTTTCGCTGTACGTGTAGGCATTTTGGTGCCTCCTTGTACGTGAAGATGGGTCTGAAGCTCCCCAGAAGTCAATCCGGCTCGTGGTCGCGGGCCCGCTCAACAGGTACCCGGGTGACCCTCTCCTTAAACGCTGCGGAGAAGGTGAATTTGGGAACGGTCGTTTCCGGTTTGGCAGGGATCAGCAGTTCAGCTCCGGTGGCGGGATTACGCCCCATCCGCGCCTTTTGCGCACCCCGGACGCCGAGGGTGAGGTGGCCGATCGACCCGAGGGACACGCGCCGGGTGAGAAGCGCCCCCGTTTCAACGGTGCTGAGGTAGTCTTCGATTATGTCGCGGGCGAGGATCTGTGCAACGCCGTTGCGGTCGGCGACGTATCGAATAATAGACCGGAGGGTGAACTGATCCGGTTGCTCCCTTTCGTTCAACGTCAGCGTCCGGTTTACGTGGACAAAACCGTTGGTGAGAAATATCGCCGCCTGCCGCAACCGTTCACGTTGCTCCGCTTCGTTGATCCCCTCAGGAAACGTCGCGATGTGGAGTATCTCCGAACTGCGTTCTATCGTCGTACCCTGAAACGACGTCGGGCGGTCCACGGCAACCTCCGTGGTGAGGCGCACCCCATCGTCGGTAATCAGCTCCGGTACGTCGGTCCGCGTCTTGATGCTCGCGTACTCAAAGCTTCTCCCGGCGCCGCCGTCTGCGCCGTTGTCTGCGTTGGCAGATACCGGACCGAGGACGATGAGCGAAGCGGAGTACGTCAGTAGCAAAACTCCCCGGGGGTCGTCTTTGTCCAGCGTATCCACGCCGACCATCCCCACCGCATCGGTCTGCTCGGCAAAGAGACGACGCTTCTCAAACCAGACCGCGGCGACGCGCTCAACAGCGGCCTCGCGTGGTTCTATTCCCGTTTCGTCCGCAACCGCCTCAACGTGTCGCCGCACGTTTTCCGGCAATCGGTTGAGTTGCTCCTCGTATTCACCCATATCTACACTCCCGACCCGATTTTGGATTTCCGCAGTGGGCTTCGCGCTAGTATAATTGTAACACGTTATGAAGGAGATCCTATGGGAACGTATTTAGATGAAGTGCCGGAAGCGGTACAGGGACACATTCGCAGTATTACCAAAACCTCGGGGTTACCGGACACGGATGAGTCGATCGAGAAGATCGCCCACGCGTGGCTGGAGAAGAAGCGGTTGTTTGAAGAACGACTCGAAGAACATGAAATGTCCGAGGTTGACGAGTATAGCGCCGACGAAACGCGGGGGGCAGTGCTATTCACCTACTCAGGCTCGTTGATCACCGTGGGGCCCGGTGATGAGGGAACGCGAAGTATTGGGTACACGTCCATCGGTCTGCGCCAGGACGTTCCCGACCAGGCGGCTACGACGGACACCAACCTGTCCGAAGATATCGCCGTTGACGGGTCGGCGCAATTCACCAACGGTCCGATTAAAAAGAGTTCCCCTGTGTACTCCATCGCGATCAGCCCCGAGGACCTCTCCTCCGACGAAACGGAAGAACTGGTGACCAATGTGACCCAGATTCTTGTAGAGGACTTTGTCGAGGTGAATAAGACGATCGTTACCACGTAATGGGCCGGGGCGCTGAACTCATACGCGAGATCGAAAAACGGGTAGACCGAAGGGCGCCCCCGCCGGCGGAAGAACTCGCAGACGATATGGCGGCGGTGTGCGAGGTCTTGGAGAGCGAAGCGGAGGAGCGGCGTCCCCGCGACGATTCCAACCGCACCGGCGGGGTTATCCGCCTGTATCCCGGTATCCCCACGGTTGTGTTGCCGGATATCCACGCCCGGATCGATCTGCTGATAAAAGCGGTCGTTACATCCTATCCCGATCACGGGATCGACGAGCCACTGTTACCGGCGATAGATGGGGGGCGGGCGCAGCTTGTGATGGTGGGCGACTACGTCCACGGGGAAGCGCGGGTTCGCGACCGCTGGATTGAAGCGTTCAGTGAATTTCAGGATGGGTACCGTCGCCGCGAGGCGATGGACGACGAGATGTACGAAAGCCTGACGGCGTTGCAGATTGTGGCGCTTCTCAAGCGGGCCTACCCGGACCGCGTCCATGGGCTGAAGGGCAACCACGAGAACATCGCCAACGAAGAGGGACGGGGGAACCATCAGTTTGGTAAGTTCGCCTGGGAGGGAGCGATGGTGGCGGAATATATGAACCGCTTCTACCCGGGGGATCCGTTTGACGGGGTGTACCGATTTGAGCACGATCTCCCCCTTCTCGCGGTCGGCGATACCTTTGTTGTCACCCACGCGGAGCCCGCGGAGTTCTTTACGTTTGACGAGATTCGCAACTACCGCGACCACCCCCACGTCGTCGAGGGGCTCACCTGGACGGACAACGACGCGGCGGAACCGGACAGCGTCGCCGAGACGCTTGCCCATATGCTTCCGGAGGTGCCAATTGACGAAACGATCCATCTTGCCGGGCACCGCCCCGTATCCGGCCTCTATGCGCTCCGGGCGGAGGGAAAGTACGTTCAGTTCCACAATCCGGGACGGCACATCGCCGCGCTCCCCCCGGCGACGCGACGATTCAACCCGGAGACGGATATCGTCGAGCTGTAAACGCTACGAAAGATAGGACCAGGAATGGCAACGAAAACCCCGGATACGATTGGAAAGTACAAAGTGATCGACCGTCTCGCCCAGGGCGGGATGGGGGCGGTGTACACCGCGCTGCATCCCACCCTTGAGCGGACCGTAATCATTAAAAAGTTGACCCTCCGGGGCAACGCGGACATCCGCGAACGGTTCAAACGGGAAGCGCAGATCATGATGGACCTGCGAAACGACGCGATCGTCGATGTGTATGACCACTTCCGGGAGGGCTCGTTCTATTACATCGTTTTGGAGTACGTCGACGGCGTCTCGTTGGAGGGGCTCATCCGCGCGCGTCGCTATCTTCCCGATTCCGTGGCGCTTATCATATTTCGGGAGGTGTGCCGCGGCCTCGCCTACGCCCACGAACGGAACGTGGTGCACCGGGACATCAAACCGGCGAATATCCTCATCTCATCGCAGGGAGAGGTGCGGATCGTCGATTTCGGCATTGCGACGATTCACGGCAGTGAGGGTAACACGTCGGAGCTGACCCGCGAGGGGATGACCCTGGGAACGCCGAGCTACATGGCCCCGGAACAGTTTCAAAGCAGCCGTTCGGTGGACCGCCGCGCCGACATTTACTCCCTCGGGGTGGTGCTGTACGAGATGGTAACCGGCAAGCGTCCGTACCCCGGCACCTTTTCTCCGGAGGTGATCGCCCGGATCCAACGCGGACGCTACCGCGCTGCCTGGGCGGTCAATCCCCGGGTCACCCCCTTTACCAACCGTCTTATCCGACGGATGCTCCGTCCCCGGCCGGAGCGGCGATTTGCCGACTTATACCGCGTGATTACACGGATCAACACCCGGTTTGGGGTCAAAGCGCACGGTGACAACCGCGAGATCATCAAGCGGTACCTCGAGGACGAATCACCGGCGGCGATCCCCCGGAAACGGTCGCGGCTTATACCCGCCGCCACGGTGGTGGTGGTGCTCCTGCTTGCCGGCGCGGTTTCCTGGGGCGTGAGCCGCGGGTACCACCGGGAAGTGTTTCAGCCGCAGGAGTACGGCGCCGTTGAGGTGACCGCCCGGGTGCTGAAAGCGGGGCGGTCCGGGGAGGGTCCGGCACCGACGGTGGCGTTTTATCCGGTCGGGGCAGACGGCGGCGCGGGCACGGCCGTGTTACTCCCGGCACCGGAGGATGAAACGGCACGCTTCCGTGTTTATCGCACCCGTCGCGTTGTCCCGGCGGGAGAGTATTGGGTCGAGACATCCCTTGACGGCACCCTCCACCGGCGCCAGGTGGTCGTTCCGCCGCTTGTCGAAACCCGTGAGAGCGGATTGCCGATTCCCGGACGGAGAGAGGATGCGTACCGTATTTCCGCGGAGTTCCTGGAGATGCCGGAGCTTCCCCTCGCGCTTACATTCCATATGCGCGATGCGACAACCGGGCGTATCGTGGACGAGTCCCTTCGCGTTTCCGTATTTTTGAACGACCGGATGCGACCGTTTACCAGATTCACCGCTCGCACCCTCCGTACGGGACGGGAGTATCGCTTCCGGGCGGAGCATCCGGCGTACCACCCTCGCATCTTTACCGTGACGACCAAGCCGACCGAGAGTCACGTGATTCTCGAAGTGGAGCTGGAACCAAAGGAGTAATCGATGTCACATCTCATACGACGATTGGTATACCTGGCGATGGGCGCTCTTGCCGGCGTGGCGGTGTGGCCGGTCATGGAAACGCTCCTGGTGTACCAGAGCGCCTTTTCCAGCTATCTCTTGTTCAGCATCGCCTCCGGAGTTGCATTCGGCGTGGTGATGGGGGCGTTTTTCGGCGCGGTGGACGGCATGGTGGCGGGAAGCCTGCAACGAATCCTCAGCGGCGGCGCGTTCGGGGCGCTTCTCGGGGCGCTTGGTGGCGCCGGCGGGTTTGTTCTCGGTCAGGGGATGTTGTTTCTCCTCGGCGCGGCGGACCCCGTGAGCGTTATCGTTGCCCGGGTAATCGGATGGACGATTCTGGGAAGCGCCGTTGGCGTGTCCGAGGGCGTCCGGCGCCGCTCCCTGCGGCGGGGGCTGGTCGGTCTCGGCGGCGGACTGCTTGGCGGCGCTCTCGGTGGAGTCGTCGTTGAGGTGCTTCCGCTGTACCTCGACGCCGCGTACGCCCGGCCCGTGGGGTTGGTTGTGTACGGCCTTGCGGTTACCGGCGCGTATGGCCTGGTTGAACGGCGCTATACGATCGGGGTGCTGCGATTGCTCAACGGCCTCTACAAAGGGAAGGAGTTTATCCTCAACCAGCGGCGCATCACCGTGGGAAGCGACAGACGTGCGGATGTGTTCCTGTCCGGGTACCGCCGCATCGCGCCGCAGCACGCGGAACTCCGGGAGGAACGCGGTGAGCTGGTTTTGTACCCCAACTCTGCCAAAGAGAGTGTGGAACGGAACGATGAGGCGATCGATGAAAGCGGATCGGGAATCCTGAAGTACGGAGACGTACTGCGCTTCGGAAACGCCGCGTTGATCTTCCGGCCGCTGGTTGCGGTGATCGCCGCGGCCCTCGCGCTCATAACGGTGCTTTTGCCCCAGCAGATTGCCGCGCAGACAACGGAGACGGCGGCTGCGGTTCACAGCGTGCGAGCGGCCGAGATCGACACCTCACAGCTGCTGACGCGGCAGACGGTGGACGTGTATCTCGGCATAACCGACATCGCCGGAGAAAGCGTTGAGGGTATCACCGCAGAGTCGTTACAGATCCGGGAGGCGCCGGAAGGCGGAACGTACCGCCCGGTGGAGATCCTCTCCGTTGAGCCCCGCGCCGCCGAGACGGAGGGAATCACCTTCTTCCTGCTGATCGATAACTCCGGGAGTATGTACGACCGGATCGACGGTACGCCGACGGAGGAACCGACGGAAATGCGCATGGCCGCGGTACAGGAGGCGATCCAAACGTTTACCGACCGCATCGACAATCCTCGCGACCGGATCGCGCTGGCGACGTTCAATACCCACTATCGCCTCATTCTCGAACCGACCTCCTCCATGCGAACGGTAGACCGTATCCTGGAAGAGATCCAGCGGCCGGAAGCGGACGACGCGTATACGGAGCTATACCGCGCCGTCTCCCTCGCCGCAACCGACCTCTCTGAGGCGGATGGGCGTCGGGTGCTCCTCATCCTGTCCGACGGAGAGAACTACCCCTTCGCCGAACATGCAGAACGACCCCACCCGGTATACGGGACCGAATCCTTTACCAGTGACGAAGCGATCGCCGCAGTCCGGCGTCATGGGGTGGGGGTATTCGGGACCGATTTCACCGGCGGCGGTGACCCGGCGTTGGCGGAGATCGCCGCCGACGGCGGGGGCACGGTCTACGCCGCCGGGGACGGAGGCCGCCTCGGACGCGTTTACGCCGATATTCGCGACCGTATCCTCGCGGAGTACCGCGTTCGCTACCGCGCCGGCATCTCGCCCACGGAGTACCGCCGTGTGAAGATCGCCGTCGTGAACGCCGACGGCGGCGCCGGCCCCGAGACGGAACGGCAGTACTTTGCGGGGACGCTCTTTGGCCTCCCGCGAGAGGATTACGGCGTGCTGTTTGTGCTTCCCTTTGTTGGAGCGCTCCTCCTGGCGGCGCTCCTGGCGCAACTCCGCTTCCGCAACACCCGCGGTAAGGCGAACGTGGAGGTCCTCAGTCCAACGGGCGGGGCAACGCAGGTGCTCGATCTTACCGGAGAAAAAACGGTGATCGGCGCTGCGGCGGATGCGGACGTCACTATCGCCGGCTCTCCCGATATGCGCGACAACCACGCCACAATCGTTCACGACGAGAAGCGGGGAACCTACACCGTCGTTGCGACGGAGGCGATCACCGTCAACAACCGGTCCACGACCAAACGGGACCTTCGCCCCGGAGACGTGATCGAGTTGCCCGGTGCCACCGTGGTGTTTGATGTGCCGGCAGAGAAAGAGCCGACGGACTCAGAACCGGCGGATACGCCCCGGTAGCCAGGCGATATGAGTGATCGCCGCCACTCCCCGGTGGAGCAACAGGATATCGACGTAGAATCGTGCACGTGGAATCTGCGTCACCGCCTCCTCCAGGAGACACCGCTTTTCTCCGAGGTGCCTCCCGAAGCGATAACCACGATCAATTCCCGTTTCAGCGATACCGGATACGCCGCCGGCGAGACGATCGTCCACGAAGAAGCCCCGGCGGAGCGTTTCTTCATCGTGGCCATGGGCGTGGTGACGCTGTTTCGCGCTACCGAGGCGGGGCAGACGATCCTGTTGGACGTTTTGACCTCCGGTGATTCCTTTGGTTCTATTGCTGGATACGGTCCCTCCTACTACACCGTCGGCGCCGCAGCGCGCAGTACGGTGTGCGCGCTTTCCATCGACGGCGGCGGGTTCCGATCGATCATCGCGGAGCACTCATCGGTGGCGCTGCGGACGATCGAGACGCTCTCCCAGCGCCTGCACCAGGCGGAGGAGATGACCACCCAGTTGGGAGGCTCTTCGGCGGAGGCCCGGATCGCCTACATTCTGCTGCGGCTGGCCGCAAAGCTCGGTCGTCCATGGAACGGCGGAACGCTGATTAACGCGCCCCTCACTCGCGACGACCTGGCGTCCATGGCCGGCACCACCACCGAGACGTGCAGCCGCATGATCAGCATTTTTCGCCGGGAGGGCACGATTACCAGCGGCCGGAGTTGGATTGCCGTCATGGATCTGGACGCCCTGCGGGAGCGCTCGCCGACAATCTGAATGGTTTTCTGCAGTTGTTTGATATAGATCATGGTTTGCACGGCACGAACTCCGTACTGTGCAGACATGAAGAAAACAATACTGAGAAGCAACGAACTGTCATGTCCATCATGCATCACGAAAATTGAGAAACGACTCACCGGTATGCCCGGCGTGGAGCGGGCCACGGTCCACTTCAACACCGGTCGGATCGAGGTAGTCCACGACACGGAGCAGACCGACCAGGACCAGCTGGTGGCGGCCGTGGCAGAAGTGGGCTATACCGCCCGCCCGTCACAGATGTGAGGAGGATAGCGATGAAACGTTTCCTGCTCGTCCTGACGCAGCGCGGTGTGGAGACCGTCTCCCTCTCGGGGCTGCTCATCGCTTCCTCTCTGCTGTGGGGATGGCTGGCGCCAACAGCGGCCGGAGCGGCGTGGCTCATGATAGCGGCGGCGACGGTGGCGGGGATTCCCGTGGCCCTGACGGCGGTGCGGTCACTGATATCCCGCCAGATAACGATCGATCTCCTGGTGACGATCGCCGCGGTGGGAGCGGTGATCATCGGAGAATACTGGGAAGCCGCGGCGGTGACCTTCCTCTTCGACCTCGGTGGATATCTCGAGGCGCGAACGATGGCTCGGACGCGGCGCGTCATCGGTGAACTCCTGGACCTCTCACCGGCGCAAGCTACGGTGGTACGGGACGGGGTCGAGGTAACCGTGGATGCCGCGGAGGTTGAGTCCGGCGAGATCGTGGTGGTGCGACCAGGGTCCCGCATGCCCGTGGACGGTGTGGTGAACGGGGGCGAGTCCCGGGTGGATGAAAGCAGCATTACTGGAGAATCGTACCCGGTGCGGAAGGAGCAGGAGAGCCGCGTGTACGCCGGGACCTACAACCAGTCAGGGCTGCTGCGAATCCTGGTGGACCGGGTGGGAGCAGATACCACGCTGGCCCGGATCATCGCGCGGGTGGAAGAGGCGCAGGAGTCCAAAGCGCCCACCCAACGGTTTATCGAGCGCTTTTCCCGCTGGTATACCCCGGCGATTATTCTTCTGGCGATAGGAACCTACGTGGTGACCAGCGACATTGCCTTCGCGCTCACGATTCTGGTAATCGGATGCCGCGGTGCGCTCGTCATCTCGACGCCGGTTTCCGTGGGGGCCGGTATTGGTGGTGCCGCCCGGCAGGGAATTCTGATGAAAGGTGGCGCCCACCTGGAGGAAAGTGGCCGGATCACCGCGGTGGCGCTGGACAAGACCGGTACGCTCACCGAAGGGCGACCGCAGGTGATCAATGTGGTTCCCGCGGAGGTGGCGGTCCACGCCACCGGTACCGACGGCGTGGCTGCATTTGGCGCGACGGTGACTGTCGACGAGGTTCTGCGCTGGGCGGCCGCGGCGGAACGCGGCTCCGATCATCCCCTGGCTGGGGCGATTCTCCGCAAAACCGGAGACCCGGATAGCCTTCCCCACGCGAATACGATCGAGACGATAGCCGGCCGCGGGATCCACGCGCGATTCCCGGAGGATAGCGTACTGGTGGGAAACCGACGGCTCATGGAGGAGCATCGGGTGGAGCTCGGGGGGAACCGGGAAACCGCAGGGACAGATGAGACACCGAATGCTTCCACAGAAGGAACTCCTATCTACGTAGCCCGGAACGGCAAGTTTCTGGGGACGATATCAGTGGCTGACCCGATTCGAGAAGACGCCCGGGCCGCCGTGGCGGCACTGCATGCCGGTGGTGTGAAGCGGGTGGTCATGCTTACCGGCGACGGGCGGGCTACCGCCGAGGCGGTGGCGCGGCAGGTGGGAATCGACGAGGTTCACGCTGAACTGCTCCCGGAGGACAAGCTTACCTGGATCGAACAACTCCGCAGCGTCGGACTCGTCACCGCCATGATCGGTGACGGAATCAACGATGCTCCGGCACTTGCGGCCGCTGATGTGGGAATCGCCGTGGGCGCGGTGGGTACCGACATCGCGATCGAAACGGCTGATATCGCGCTCATGCGGGATGATCTGCGGCTGGCGGCTCGGGCGGTGACCACCGCGCGGAGAACGCTCCGCAACATCCGGCAAAATACCGTAATCGCCGTGGCTACCGTCGCCGCCCTCCTGACCGGGGTAATGTTCGGCGAGGTGCACATGGCCGGTGGCATGCTGATCCACGAAGCATCGGTGATGGTGGTCATTCTCAACGGCATGCGGCTCTTGCGCGTGCCGGGTGCGGCCGGGGCCAGTTAGACTCGGGCGCGGGCCCGTTGTGCCCGTAAATGTGACCGCCTCAGAACTCGATAAACAGACCGCGTTTCCGGGGCAGTTCGACGTTTTTCTGAAAGTTCTCCTGTTCCAGTCGCTCGGCCCGGCGGGTGAGGTGGTCCACTTCCTCCTGTAACTGGACGATCCGTTGGCGCATCGCCAGAATCACGTCAATTCCCTCCGTATTGACGCCCAGGTCCCGGTACAGTGAAACCGCGTGGCGAAGGGTAGATACGTCTTCCGGTTCTATGTAGAGCGTGTCGTTTTCAACCGTCGTCGTGACGATTCCGAAGTCGGCAAACTGGCGGCACACTTCAAAGTCGATGTGGAAACGTTCAGACACTTCACGGAGTTCGATGAATCGATGCGTATCCATAGTTCTACCTTTAACCCCCGGTGCTCGCGGGCTCGCCTTGAAGCTCTGCGAGTTTCTTCACCATCTGCTTCTCTTTGTCGCTCAGGTTCGTTGGAACGCGTATCACCGATTTCACGTTGTGATAGCCGAAATGGTCCTTCTTTCAGTACCGGGGATATCCCCGTC
>JAQIBO010000175.1 GCA_027859055.1 Spirochaeta sp. | reverse complement strand
GCGAGCAAGGCCGGGAACAAGGTTTACAGCTCGGTGAGCTACGGGAGAAACACGCCGTTTTGAAGCGGTTATTTGACCGCAAGTTCGGGTTGCAGCCGGAGGACGTGGAACTGATAGATGCCACTGATGCTCCGGAGCGACTCGACGCCGCGCTGGATGCCATTATCGATGCGACTGAGCGGGGTGAGGTGCTCAGCTCGCTCCGCGATTAGCGATGCCCGGTGGTGGGATTTCGCGTGCGGCGGCGAGTATTTCCGGCCACACATCCAGGAGATCCGCCCACCGGCCGTAGTTTTTTTGAATAACCGACAGCCGTTCTTCCACCGTCCCTGGGGCATGACGAAGGTCCGCGGGGAGCACTGAATCCGGGGTTGCCAGCTCCCGGATGATGGAATCCTGATAGCGGCGCAGCATTCGCTCCCGCGCGTGGGGTTCGCGGGTCGTTCGGGCGGTGCGGTGCTCGGCGATCTGGTTTTCGACGTCGGTGCGCAGGTGGCGCAGGTGCGCCTGGCACACGCTCCACAGAAATTCACGAAACCCGCTCGGTGTAAGGCCGTCAAGCTCCCGGTAGCGCGCCGCCAGACCGGTGAGGCGGCGCTGCGGATTGCGGTCGACGATGTGGCCGCAAAAAGCGTTGTAACGTCAGCAGATTGTACGTGCCGGTATCGATCGCGTAACGGCCGATCTCCATATCTGAGAACAGCCCCTTGTTATCTGGATCGTGCATTACCGCCGTCGGGAGTTCCAGCACCGTTGTCGACGGATCACTCTCACGAAGTAAGGCCCCAAAACAGACGTCTTCTTTCCGGCCCCAGGGGAAAAACGGGGGCAAATCCCGCGTGGCGTCAATTGCGTCGAAGTGTGACGACAGCGCGTGGCCGTTCACAGGCGGTGCCGCGTCGTGGCGCACGGTCAGTCCGTTTCGCTGGATAAGATTAAACGTCTCGGGATCATCGGTATCACCGGGGCGGAACTCATCGGGCCGGGAGACAACATCAAGTGGAGCGCTGAACGGGCTAATCCCGAAAACCCCCAACCGGGCCGCAACTACGCGTACCGACTCGTTTTCCAGCGTTCGGACGATCTCTGCTGGTACCTCGTGCAGGTCCGTTTCGGTATGCACCACGCTGCCAACCGCGGCAACGAGCTCACCAAACGGGTCAGCGACGATTTCAATATCGTTCTGGAGCACTTCAATCGTCGGATACAGTCCGGCGTACCCGGTGTCGCCTGGGTCGGACCGTTTTTTACGGGCGTACCGGGGACGGAGATCGTCGTCCATCGATACCACCGTCCGCCCGGTACCTGCCAGGTGCAGGGAGTTGCGGGCGGCCCCGGCGCCGAAAATCGGCGCCCGTTCATCGCCGCCGTTTCCAAGCAGTACCCACGCCACCACTGCGGGGTCCACATGGTGTGAGCCGATGCGGTGCGCGATCTGTTCCGCCCACGCCCGGCGATCGTTTCTGGTAATGACCACCACATCGCTGCTGCCGGCGGTGATGGAGTTTGTGGGATCGCGGCTGTCGTCAACGACTATCACCGGACCGGCCAGGCGTTCGCGGTAGCGCGGAACAAACTCATTCATCCAGCGTTTGGCCATCGCGGGGCGGCCGGCGGTGACAAGGCCAAGCACAGCATTGGCGGTGGCCTTCGCTTTGCCGTTACCTTTGGCGGCGGCTGGTACGGGCGTCTGCAAGAGTGTGTGGGGGCGCAGGATGCCCCGCGCCATCCAGGAACGAATGTGCTCTTCCAACGCTTGTCGGTCGGGGCGTGTGGCGGCGTACCGCGTCGCGTGAAGCAGAGCTTCGACGTGTTCATCTTCAGTGCGGCATCCGATCAACCGGGACAGCAGCTGCGCCTCCTCGCGGTCAATCGGGTGGACGCTTCCATCGTTCAGGTTTTTCACGTACGCCGGCGCTTCCGGCGCGGGCAACAGGATATGCTGCGCCACGTACCACCGGTCAGCTGTGCCGCTCATACGCCACTCCCCGGTTCTGCAATGTGATGTTCAAACCACCGGATCGTTTCGTCCAGGCCCTCGCGGAGGGATACGGTGGGCTCCCACTGCAGCTCCCGGCGCGCAAGGGTAATGTCGGGACAGCGACGCTGCGGATCCTCCGGCGCCGGTGGGCCGGAGATGATCGGTGATCTGCTCCCGGTAAGTTCAACGACGAGCTCAGCGAGGG
>JAQIBO010000002.1 GCA_027859055.1 Spirochaeta sp. | reverse complement strand
GCCGTGGTGATATTTCCGGCGTTGTCAAAGATGAACCGAATGATTCTGTCGAGCTGACCGGGATCCTGAATTCGATGACGAGAAACGACATCCTTCAGGACGATCGTGCTGTACAACGCATTGAGATACGGAAACACCGTCTCATCGCTCAGCTCGAGGGTGTGAATCCCCGGAAGTCCGCCGTAGCGCAGGTAGCGCCGAAACTCTTCAGGGCTGTCACCGATGCCACTACCTCGAAAGGTAAGAAACTCTCCGTACGTCAGGGGCAATATGGGAAACTCAACATAACGGCCGGAAATGAGCGTTGCGAGCTCCGACGATAACAGCTCAGCGTTTGATCCGGTAATAGTGATATCCGCGCGGCCGTCCGCAAGCAGCGAGTTGACAACGCGTTCCCAGTCAGAGATTTCCTGAACTTCGTCAATAAAGAGATACGGCTTTTCAGAACTATCCTGAATCTGAGCCATCACGTACCGGTACAGCGCCGCCGCATCGCGAATGAAGTCCCAGTCCATCGACTCCTTGTTGATACAGATAATCCGGGATTCCGGAACGCCCTGATCCTTCAGGTGCCGTACGAGCAGGCGAATGAGGCTACTCTTTCCGACGCGACGCATGCCGGTCAGGACTTTGATCAACGGCTTGTCAAAGAACGGCACGATTCGGCTGAGATACGTCGGCCTGCGGATATCAGACACGAGCTACTCCTTATAAGATTCGTAACGATACGAATCTATTACAGTATTACTCAAAAGATTCGTTCTTACAAGAAACTTTATCCTTCATGTTCCTCCTTCACAGAGGGCGGCGCACCACGAAGAACTCATAGGCGTAGTAATCGGAGTAGCGGCGGTGCATCTCGGGCTCCGCGGCGAGCTGGTCGAGAATGGCGAGCGCCTCGCTGTCGTTGGCGTATCTCACCCGGAGTTCTTCGATGCGCTGTTCCATGGGAGTGTAGAAATCGTCCCACCACGCCTCATCCGGCAAAGTGAAGTGGCCGATGAGATCGAACCCGCGGTCCGTGATTGCCGCAAGGTCGTCGGTGATCGATCCCATCGCCGGATAATCCAGGTCGAAGCCGGCCTTGACCTCCGGCGGCGGGGCGTCCCGACGCCAGATCGCATCGGTAAACGCGAGGTATCCGCCGGGACGCAGGAGTGCAAAGCACGTGCGCAGGGCGTTCCCCAGCCCGATGCTGTAGAGCGCGCCTTCCGACCAGATAAGATCGAAGCTTTCCGCCGGTTGCTCGGGATGCGCCATATCGCCGACGAACGCACTTACGCGGTGCGTGAGCCCCCGGTCTGCGATCGCCTGTCGGAGCCGTTGGATGCTCGGCTCGTGCGTATCGATCGCCACAATCGTCCCCGACGTGAGTTCCGCGACGTGAAAGGTCTGGCCGCCGACGCCGCATCCCACATCGAGAATCGCGGGGCGTTCCGGCAGGCCCCGGCACAGATCCAGGGCCGTGCGGGCGCAATCCCGGTTTCCCGGCCCCTGGCGCGGCAGGTCTTCGTAGACCTCAAAAAAGATTTCCCAGAAACGATCGCCTGGTTCTTCCATAGTTACTCCCATTGATTCTTTACCGGGACGGCGTCGTAGATGATACCGCTGACGAGTCCTTTTTCGCTGACGCGATCGACCGCCTCCAGATAGTCGTCCGTTCCCGGCGGACTCGCGAAACGTCAGAGAACAGCGCTCGTGAATGGGCGATCGCGATCCGCACCGATCCAGGCGGTGATGTCGATATCAATGGTAACTGTCATGGTGAAATGGTAATTTGTATACCAAACGGAGTCAAGGCAACAGGTTGACGGCTCTTATGAACACTTCGTTTCCGGGATTTCGCACTGGCTCAGATGAATGAGTGGGTGTCCACGGGGTCCTTCTCAACTGTGAGATTGTTTCATAATCTCGGTCAGGGGCTCTCCGCCTACTCCCCAGTTTTCAATAGGGTTCTCTTTCGGCAGAACCGTATAGGAGGACTCGGGTATCCTGGCTCTCACTGACTTCCAGAGGAGAGAAGGTACTCCGGGAGTGCAGGACCAGCATCGGCGCGTGGAACGAAGAGTGGACAGCCGAGATGGATATCGACCAGCTCCATCTCCTTCTGGATAGCCTGACCCTGTTTCAGGGCGTTCTCAGAGATCAGTCCGGCCGGTCGTAGAACGATTTGAACCTCTGGCACTCATCCACGGTGTTTGCGGACGGTCTACCGCAGTCAGCGGCCGGCTTCGTCTCCGATGGTGACAACCACCGGCCCCCTTCTGTCCCCTGCCTCGACGTAACGATGCGCCTCTGCGGTTTGTTCCAACGGAAAACTGCGGTCGATGGTGGTTGTGATCTGCCCCGCCTCGGCCAGATCTTTGACCACGACCAGATCCCGCACGGATTCTGCGGCCAGGGCGCAGATGACTCTCTGCGGGCTACGGGTCACCGTAGTCCACACGGCCTGGAAGACCGCTTTTGCCTTGAAGCTGGCCATCAGGTAGACGCCGTTGGGGGAGAGAGACTGTCTGAAACGCGAAAACGATCCCTTGCCCAGGACGTCGAAAATGAGATCATAGGTTTCGCCGTTCCGGGCAAAATCCTCCCGGGAGTAATCTACCACGTTGTTTGCTCCCAGAGACCGCACAAACTCCAGCCGAGGCGTACCGCAGACACCGGTCACCTCCGCACCCAGATGTCTGGCAAGCTGCACCGCCATCGATCCGATCCCGCCGGATGCACCATTGATCAGCACCTTCCAGCCAGGCTGGATATCGGCCCGCCTGAGGAGGCTGGAGGCCATAATTGCACCGTACGGCAGAGTGGCAGCCTCGGCATACGTGAAGTTGGCCGGTTTGAGCGCGACCATTCCCGTCTCAGGGATGCAGAGGTACTCGGCACACGCGCCCATCTTCATCCCGACGTACGCGAAGACCTGGTCGCCTGGTTGGAACTTCGTGACCGCTGCACCCACCGCTTCCACCTCACCAGCCAGTTCGCTACCCAGGATGGTTCTTCTCGGCGTCGTCCAGCCAAAGGCCATCCGCGCGGGAAAGAAGAGGAGCGCCGGCATGTTGAACTCGTCGGTGGTCAGGTTGGCAAAATTGCGGGCGGTGAGATCACCGTAGTTGACGGCGGTGGCGTGTACCCTTACCAGGATCTCTTTGTCACCGGGGGTCGGCTTGGGGATGTCCTGAAGGTGAAGAACCTCCGCCGGACCATATTCCGTGTATACGACAGCTTTCATCGAAAAACCCTCTCGTCTTGCGGAAACTTCCATCGCTGAGCAGCCCGCGTGGATGGAAGGAGTGTACATGCTCCCGGCGAACTCCGGCAACTGCTGACGATGAACGGGGAAACGGACCCGCGGCGCACCCGTTTACTCCACCACCAGCTGCACCTCGGTGCGGTAGCTCGCGGGGTTGCCACGGAAGATCATTCCGGGGCCTTTGAGGTACACCTCGCGGGACGGCACCTGCAGAATCTTGCCCGCACCCACGACCGCGTCGGTGGCTTTCTGGTAGGTGACCCCGATCGTGTCGTAGCCTCCCTCGTGGATGAGGCAGTACGCGACCATCGGAAAGACGCAGCGCTGCCAGCGTCCCGGGTGGGGGATCCGTGCGGTCTGCGCCCTGGTTCCGCGCGTAGCGTTCCACGGCACCGAAAACCTTCTCCGTCGCTTCAGTCTTGACCGGCAGGCAGACCTCGACATCGGCGCCATCGTCCATGTACTCGGGATCCCAGTACAGCGTCTTGATCGGGGCAGCCGCGAAGCGCCCGGCGATGCGGTAGAGGAGTCCGATGTGCGGACCCATCTCGTCGTAGCGGCCTCTGTAGCGGATCGTTACGGCGTCGAACGGTGAAAGAGATTTTTCAGCAATCATGTGTGCCTCCTTGTTCGCCTGCACATCAATCGCGGCGAGGATTCGGTTGAGTTCGTTCTCTACGGAGCGGTAGCGCCGGACTACCCCTCGGATCTCTTCGGCCTTCCGACGCAGGAAAGCGACCGCCTGTTCGTCCTCGGAGCACGAACGGACGATCTCTTCGACTTCCTCTATGGAGAACTCCAGGTGGCGCAGCGTGACGATGATGCGTGCCCGCTCGGCGTTTGCGTCGTTGTAGTAGCGGTAGCAGGTGAACGGATCCACCCGCGCAGGTACCAGAATACCCTTCTCGTGGTAGAAGCGGAGCGTCTTCACCGACAATTTTGTGATCAACGAAAACTGTCCGATCGGGTATTCCTGCATGGTTCCTCGGAAGATGGCGTGCGCGAGGGGCTGCGCCAGTTCGATATATTTCCACGATACTCCTTCACCCATCCGTTCCTTTCATGATAATCAAGGCTCCAGTAGGGGGAGGGTCAACAGGTTTTCTCCGGTGCTGCTAACGCTCCTCGACCGCAGCAAGAATCGTCCGCAGGTGCGCGTGGTGCCCCCGTTCATGGACGGCCGCGAAGTGGAGCCACTCGTACGCGTTCATGGGACCGAGCCACGGATGCGGGAAGCGTCGCTCCCGACAATCCACTGCCCACACGTTCTCCACTGCGGAGATGAGCTTGGCCCGCGCCGCCGCGGCGTCGGTCATGACCGTGGCCGGCGCCGGATCGCGCGGTTCCATTCCGGGGACGGAGGGAGCGTCCATCACGCCATCCTCACAGGAGTCGAGCTCCCGGAGCCCGACAAGCTCATCCGGCGGCGCTTCCGCCCCGCCCTTCTTCGCCCGCGCCGCGAGACGCTGTGTCACCGCGGCGACCTGTTCGTCGAGAATGCGGAGGTGGTCAAGCACCATCAGCGCCGACCACGTGTGACCCGCGGGTACGCGCGACCGAATCGCTTCGTCGACGGCCTCGATCATGGAGAGCGTAGCCGTCCGGGCCGCGGAGAGTTCCGTGTGCAGCGACTCCTTCGTCATTCGGAAGCCTCCGCATCCAGCCCGGACCGTATCTGCGGCCAGTTGGCATCAGCGCGGGCAGTGTTGCCGCTGACGTCCGATAGAAAACGGCGGTTCGTGCCGGCGGAGTAGTTGAGGTAGAGCGTTCCATTCTCGATGTGCCACATGGCCGGATTGATTCCCGCGACTTTCCCCTCGGCAACGGCCCAGGCGCAGTATCCGCCGTACGCCGGAGCGTACGCCTCCGGATCAGAGATGAAGCGATCACGATGCTCGGCGGAAGCGAAGTGCCACGTGACACCATCCCAGTCGTACGTGAAGTCCGCACTTCCCGCGACCGGGGCGCCGCGTGTGAAGTACGCGACAGGGTCATAGCCTTCGATCGCCACACCGGCTGCGTCGGTGTTGATCCGACCTTCGTGGTTTCCCGACGCCCACACAAGGACACCCGCACCGACAAACAAGACCAGCACCGCGACCATGAGCAGCCTCATACGGCGCTCACCACTGCCACTATGTGGGTCGGTGTGGATCGCATGATCAGCAACGACTGAATCCCGCTGTCATCGAGGATCGACGCGAGGACGTCGCGCCACTTCCGTTCAAACCCCTCGTAGTACAGTCTTCCAGACTCCATCTCACCCTCCCCGTCGACCGTAGACTGAGATAAATGTAGCTACACGTCCCGGCGCGGTCAATTCTTCGGTGGGATACTCGGCGGGTCCACCGGATCTTCATGAACGGGTCTCGTCTCCGTCATCCTTGTGCGCCGCGACGCGGACGCTCCAGAGTCGCCCGGCAACGGGCATCGCCATCCGGGTGAGCAGCGGCCGCACCATCCATCCGAACAATGCGAGGGTCCACCCCGGAAGTGACTCCATGACGACCTCTACCATCTGACGGGCGCTGTAGTGCATGCGTCCGCGAATCGCCGGGGCGGTGAGTCCCGCCGCCGCCATACCCGCGAGGTAGTCGGATTCCGGGATCGCCCCGGCGACGCACGCGACGGTCAGGAGACCGCTCCTGCGTACCCAAAAGGGCAGATTCTCCGCGACGATGTCGGATACGAGAACGCGGCCCCCCGGATGGAGAACGCGGTAGATCTCGCGAAAGACCTGATCCTTTTCAGGGGAGAGATTGATCACGCAGTTGGATATGACCCAGTCGACACTCGCCGATTCCACCGGCCGCGCTTCGATCGCGCCACGGCGAAGCTCAATGTTCTCCCAGCCCGCCGCGCGGGCGTTTGACCGGGCGCGCTCGATCATGGCGTCGCTGAGGTCCACGCCGATCACCTTTCCGGACGGGCCGACTTTCGCGGCGGCGAGCACCAGATCGAGCCCCGCTCCGGAGCCGAGGTCGAGCACGGTCTGGCCTTCCCTCAACCCGCTGAACGCTACCGGGTCGCCGCATCCAAACGAGCTCTCGAGCATCTCCGAGGATGGCGACGCGCCGGCGCGCGGCTCGTAGCGGGCGAAGCGCGCGCCACCGGTGGCGGCCAGTTCCTGTCACAGCATTTCATCTCGTTCTCGCTCCTTTTGTGTGTTATATCTCGATATGACGATATTTATGCGTAAAGAGATGCTCCTCGTGCGGCCCGAGTTCACTCCGGCGCTTCGGGGCAGCACGTCGTCAGATACGCGCGCAACTGATCGACCAGGAAGAGCGCCCGCGCCCGGTTGGGTCGATAGAAGACGGTCTTGCCCGATCGTCGTGCCTGAAGCACGCCGGTCTCGACGAACTCGCGATCGCAGGCGGCGTCCTGCCCGAGGGCGGAGTGATCGGCGAACATGACCTCGTAGTGACCGGGATTGGCAAGGGCGCGGACGGAGAGTCCGCCGACGCTTCATTGATGCCTCCTGCTTCTCGTGTCATCCCCGATCGGAAGGTTTCGACCAGAACTCGGTTCCTCCGGTGGATGTCTCACTACGCCAGACTGGGGCTCGAGTTTCCGATGGCTCCCATCAATGGAGCGATCTGGGGCGTGTGGTCACTCCTCTTCGCCGTCGGGATCTACACGATCTCACGCCGGTTTTCTCTCATTGAGACCGTTGCAATCAGCTGGTTTGTGGGGTTCGTGCTGATGTGGCTGGTGGTCGGAAACATGAGCGTGCTTCCGTTTGGCATCCTTCCGTTTGCGATCCCTCTCAGTCTCCTCGAAACGTTCCTCGCGGCGCTGGCCATTGTGAAGGTGGCTCCAGCCGAACGAAAGAGCTGGCTGAACCGTTAGTTCTTCTTTCGCAGGCTGCGCGTGCCGTGACGGATGATCCAGCGCGTCGCGGGGTCATCCGGTCCCGCCTCCCACTCCCGGATCATATCCCACGCGCGGTCGGGATCCGCTTTCATCAGATCGTTAAGGTTGTTTCCGACGCTCTTCTGGACGAAGCGCTCCGGGTCGGCGCGCAGATGGTGCAGAACGCCGCGAAAGCGGTCGAAATGGTCGAGGGCGCGGTGGTCTGGCGGGTCGTCCAGCGGAAGATGGTGTTCCAGGGCAGTTGCGAAGATGTCCTGCCGGGCGCTGAAAGGGGGATCGGCCTCAAGCCAGCTGGAGATCTCAGCGACGAAATGGTCGCCGTCAAATCCGCCGGTGCCCATCGCCTCACCAAGACGGGAGGCAATCAGCCGGGCGCACTCAGCGTCGTAGTAGTCCTTGAACTTTTTTACCATCGGGAGAAATATAGCGCCTTCGGATCCCGTCGTACACGTCAGCTCCCGGGAGCGAAGTGGAACCCACCGGAAGAACGTTCCGGTGCCCTACAGCCCCCGGGTCAGAGCGGTCATGAGCCGCCGCAGCGACCGATCGTCGCCTGCGGGTGACAAGAGCGAACCGGAAACCAGGCCGGCGAGGCCGCGCACGTACGCCCGGTCACGAAGTTCCAGCTTGCGACCGACCCGGAACAGGTGTAAAATTGTCAGGTATTTTACTCCGTATTCTGAGGGGGTTCGAAATGAACGCCGTTCCGTATCTGACGTTTCCCGGCACGTGTGAAGAGGCCCTCGCGCTGTACGCACGGGTCCTCGGCGGTGAAGTCTCGATCATGCGCTTCGGTGACATGCCGCCGAACGCGGATATGCCGATCAGCGATAAGTGGAAAGACAAGGTGATGCACGCTTCACTCGCGTTCGGCTCCGATCAGATGCTGTATTTCTCGGACATATTTGAGGGCGGTTCCGTCACACCCGGAAACAACGTCGCGGTCCACCTCGAAGGTAGAACCATCCGCAAGGGGATTGTTGTTCCGGGGCGGATGG
>JAQIBO010000469.1 GCA_027859055.1 Spirochaeta sp. | reverse complement strand
GTGTCCTGCGGTGGGGGCGGATCCGAGAACCACCCGTCCAGCCCCGGTCCGGCCGCCAGTACCCGTGCCGGACGGCGATCCGTTTCGCGCCGGAATTTCTCGATTCGCTCCGGTATCGTATCCCAGGAGATGCAAAACGTGTTCTCCACGGTGTGGGCGAGCCAGGGGCGTCCGAAATGGCGCATCGTTGCAACCTCTTCGGCGATGCGTTGCAGAACGGCGGGAATCATCCCGTGCAGCACAGTAAAGTGGTCCCGATTTGTGTCCCGGGAAACCCAGGAGGTCAGTTCCACGCTCTGTATCCCGTCGCGGATCATCGGCAGATGCACCGCTTCGATCGCCGCGGTCAGCTCGGCCGGTGTTGTCGTAATCCGGAGTCTGCCGGAGTTCAGCTCCGCGGTAAGATCTACCACTTCGAGGATTGCGCGTACCGTTGCGTGACTTCGCTCGGTGACGATGACGGAACTTGAACGGTGGCGTGACAGATACTCCCGGGGAATGAACGCCGCTCCAAGGCCATGGACGATCAGGGTCGCGGTCGGCGGCAGGGCGGCCACGGTGCGGCGCGCCTCTTCGGTCGGGCGGTACCGCGAATGGATCTGCAGTTGCCGGCGACCGTTTTGCATCGCAACGATGCTCACCGTTCCGTCCCGAGCGGACTGCCCGAGAATTTCCGGGTCCGCCGGGGCGGAGGTGATGCGGTCCGCACAATGCGCGTCCCATCGCCGAAGCGCCGCAACGTTCGCAGCCAGACGGTGCGGTCCGGTGTCAGCCATCCGCGGCCAGCCGTGTCAGCGTTGCCAGGGCGTTCCGCGCCACGTGGACGGCCCCGGGGCTGAAGTGATCACCGCGGCGCTCCCGCAGCGTCGCTACCGGTGCCAGATGAAGCAGCACATCCTGTGTTTCCCCTGCGTGCACCCCGCCGTCAAGGAGCTCGGACCACTGTGCGAGAACGCGAAGCGCATGTTTCCGGCGGGTGGGGCGGTCGGGACGGCGCGCCTCGCGAACAACCGTCTTTCCCCGGTGAGGGCCTGCGGAAGCCCCGGGCCGGTGATCTTTTGTAATGTCGTCGGCGTCCGGCCACACCGGTGACGGCGCGATCCATCCGACGGTGTGCGTCCGGGAAAGCGTGGCAATCATCGTTCGCACCGGTTGCACAAACGCCTGCAGCGCCGGTGTCTGGAATCCCGCCGTATCGTCGGCCCACCGAACCACCGACTCACCGGTTGCGTATCCCGAACGTTCCGCCCGCGCCGTCATTTCCGGACGAAGACGCGATGCACCGGCGGTAATGAAACGGTCGTTGGGGTGCGGAGCGGCGTGAGTCGTCAGGTCGTACGAACAGAGATCGATACCGAGAAGGTATACCGCGGTCGGGGGAGAGTGTTCGCGTACCCAGGAGATCATCGAGGCCGTGACGGTGGGCGCTTCCGTTATCTTCGGCCACTCCAGCGCATCCGGTGCGAGCGCTTCGCCGAACCACCCGTGACGCACAAGTATTTCGCCGGTCGTCGGAAAGGGGACGCCCGGCTGCATGCCCGCGCGCAGGGGGACAACCGTCGGGATTCCGCCTCCGTCGGGACCGGTTGCACGCCGATAGCGTTGCGCCCAGAAGCCGGCGTCGGTATGGAATACGATATCCGGGGTAATCCCGTGTGCCGCAAGTGCGGATGTGGCTGAACTGACTGCGATTATCGTATACGCGTCGCGGCGTGACGCCAGAAAACGCGCTCCGTGAGACACCCCCGGTCCACCACCGACGAGGACCGTCGGTGTTGCAGCCGGCTGTATCCACCATCGATCGTCGATCGCGATCGTCCGGCGAAGTGCGTTTTTGAGCCACAGTCCCCCGAAGGACGCCACCGTTGCGAGTTCACTGTGGACATCCTGGACGCCCGCGAGGACTTCCCGTTTGATCGGTCCGGTCCATTCCGGGGCGACACTGTCCGCTGCAGGCCACAGGAACGCCTGCACGTTTCCCGATTCGAACGGATGCAGCCGTTGACGAACCCAGCTACGGACACGCTCTTCCTCGCCGGTTGCGGCGTACATGTGGTCAGGGAAGCGGGCCGGATCAGGTTCTGCACCGTCCGACCGATCGTCGGTTCCGGTGCCGATGAGGATTGCGTATACCCTGAGATCCGGGTGTTGTTCGGCGAGAACCGCGGACAGATAGGGCACCCCCTCACCGATTACAAACAGAACCGACGCGCCGGATTCACGGACAAACGCCGCTGCGGTTCGAGTCGCTTCCCGTAACGGAGCGTATCTCGAGTGCAGAAATTTTCCGTCAATCAGAACGGTCGGGGTACCGTCTTTCGCGGGGACGGCTTCACGCTTCACGGTGGAGGTCTTCGAGATTCCTGGTGGCGTAGGGAAGTGGCTCCGCGTGGGTACAGCCAAACAGTGACGAAAGAGTCACCGTGAGGGCGTGTGCGATCAGCTCCGCGGAAGCGCTTGGTTGTACCAGGCCGATAAGGCTGACCCGATGGGATCCGGTATGAACCGCCGTATGCGCCGACTCGGAAAGAAGCGCTGTCGTATCGAGGATATCCTCAAGGAGTCGCGATCGGTCAAGATGGGGGTGTGCGTCCATGATCGTGTCGATCAGCGGCGTCAGATTGATGTCGATGCTTTCCACATCCCGGCCTTCGCTGTGTGCAAGCGCTTCAAGACGGGTGATAATGTCCGGCAGGTGTTCGGTTCGGAAAATCGATGTCCGGACGCGGTGATCCATCGGGCGCTGCCGGCCGTCAAACAGCAGTCGTCCTGCACTTTCCGAGAGTGCGCCGACGATAACGTCGAGCACGTTCGGGTCCATTCGCAGTATCGGTGAGTCGAGGACAGCCAGCACCGCAACGATTTTTCTGAGATGGGTAAACGGAAAGAGCGCAATACGCGGTGTTTGTCGGCGATCAGAACGGGACAGCCGGTCGACGAGTTTTGCCCGTTTGGCGTCATCAAGTACGACCGCCGATTTTCCCGTTCCAAGCCACGCGGTCTCTTCGTCGAGGAGTCGAATCCGAAACGTGCTGGTCCGGTCAAGACCGGCGGTCGCAATCGGTATCATGCCGCCGTCGCGGTGGGGAACGAGAAACGCACCTTTGCGAACAAGCAAGTGACGGTGCATAAGCGAGAAGAGATGGGATGGTGTTGTGATGCCGAAATGGCGCTGCATCTGCAACTCTTTCAGGAGTGAGCGAATCGCCGCGCCGGGAACGATCTGGTCATCCTCCGATACCGGAGGCGTACTCTCTGAATGAGGAACGGAAACGGGAGCGTCATCGCCGGCGTCCTCGGACCGGTGTGTACGCATCGCCAGGGCACGATCGAAGACACTTCCCTCTTTGTCGTTTCGGCTCAGGCGGTCAGTCAGGCCCATCGGTTGTTCCCGTTCCGGCGGCCGATCAGGTTTCCAGTCCCAGTTCCTCGAAAAGCCGCTTGTAGACGTCAAAGTGTTCAGACTGGGCGAACTCTTCGATCTTGTCGTCCGGAAGCGCCTCGAGGAGTTGATCCATATATGAAAGAACGGACCGAATTTCCTGCTTCAGGTCTTCGGGCAGCTCCGCGATAGAGCCTGAACTCTGGGTGGGGGGGTGATCCGCCGATTCTTCGGTCACCGCAACCGGCTCAGCCTCCGCCTCGGTGGGGAGGGCTTCTTCATCGTCCGGTGCGACCTCCACGTCGAACTCTTCCGCTTCGACGGATGGTTCCTCTTCCACCGGCT
>JAQIBO010000087.1 GCA_027859055.1 Spirochaeta sp. | reverse complement strand
CACCCTCGGCGTCCCAGATGCTTTTGGCAAGGTACTGGTCCCGTTCGTCGATAAGGACCTCTTTCACCGAAGGAAGGTAGTCCGCGAGTTCCTGGAGCATCGTTTCCAGTTCGTTTTGCTCTTTGAGACGCGCCAGATCTTCCTCGGTGATCTTTTCCCGGGAAAATGCGCTGGCGATCAAGCTTGCCATAAGCTTGTTTTTGCCCCAGAACCCCGTTTTCGCCCAGGCGCGACGCAGCGTTGCCTGCACCGACCGGTCACCGAAACTGAACGGCACACCGCGGTGTTTTGCGGCGTTGACCGCTGCGATCATCTCTTCACCGGGGGTGACGCCGGTGTTTTCGCCCATCCGGCGCTGAAACGAGCTCAAAACCAGGTTGCTCAACAGAAGAAACGCCTGGCGGCGCTTGATGATCTGGAAAATATCGAGCTGCGACCAGTCGCGCTTGCGCGTCACCGAGCGATAGCGACCATCGTCGATTTCGATCACCACGTGATCCACGGCGGCGCCCTCGATCGTGGCGTCCACGGAGGAAACGCTGTCCCGGGAGACGTGGGCGGTGCCAAGCAGAAAGAACTCGCGCCCGCCCGTTTCAACAACCCGAATGCCGTGGTCTGCGGGGTCAAACGGCGCGGCGGCCTCCGTTTCGATTTGGTTCTCGGTATCACTCATTACGTCTT
Source organism: Spirochaeta sp. (assembly GCA_027859055.1). Lineage (GTDB taxonomy): Bacteria > Spirochaetota > Spirochaetia > DSM-27196 > Alkalispirochaetaceae > Alkalispirochaeta. The sequence continues at coordinate 7,717 of JAQIBO010000087.1, read as the reverse complement.
TTTTTCCTCTTCGTCCTTGTCAAACCCCAGGGCGGAGATGAAGCGTTTTCGCAGGCCCTCGTCACCGGGATACAGATCGCGGGGAATCGATCCGCCGCCCATATGCATGTGACCACCGCCCGATCCAATGCCGTTAAGCGCGTGGTGGATCACAACGTCACACGGATAGGCGTTGTCTTCACTCCGAACGGACAGGCGGTGTTCGTCGCGTTCACCGCTGACCACAACGACAAAATGTACTTCCCGCAGATTCAGAAAGAAATCGGCGATCAACGCCATCACTTCCGGGGTGTACTCACCCTGCAATGCGATAAAACTGAACATCCGCGCGATGACGCACGCGTCGATCGCCTGACGAAACGCCGCAAGGTCGCTGAGGGAGAGGGAATTTTTCAGCAACCGCGCGGAAAGCTGCCAGTCCCCGTAGCGAAACAGAACGTTGAACGCGTCAAGGTCGACCTCTGCCACCCCGCGGGTCATAAAGGCGGTGTCCATCATCAGCCCCATGAGCAGCGCCGTTGCAACCGCCGGTTCCATCGGTTCTCCCGCATCCTGGTAATACTCGTACAGAATCGTGGAACACGCGCCGTACCCCTCCCGGATGTCGGCGTAGGGACACTCGGGAGCCCACGGCGGCGGATGGTGGTCGATCACCGCAATGACCGTTCCGTCGGTACCGGTCATATTCGAATTCCCTGAAAACCCGTCAACCACGATAAGCTGGGAGTCTTCGGTCAGCTCAAGTTCGCGCACCGGCCGGATATCGATCTCCAGCGCGCCAATCGCGTCCCGTAACGACTCACTCTGAATCACGCCGCCGTACCCGAGAGCAACGTTGAGGTCGTGACGGACAAGAAGGCGGGTCAGCGCAAAAGCGGTCCCAACCGCGTCGTGGTCGGGAAAATCGTGCGCCTGCACAACCACCGGTCGCTTCGGATCGATATGCTCGACCAACCTGGTGATTCCGTTCACCCGGGTCTCCAATCGATCAGGGCGTGGTGAGGGCATCGTAGCGCGCCTCCGCAAGACGTTGCTCCGGTAAGCCACGGAGCTCCGTCTCTTTGACCTCGCGGTACAACGCAACGGCGCTACTGCGTCGTTCGTCAACCTCGTATTGGCCCGCCAGGTAGAATTTCATGCGCATCCGTAACGCCTGTTCCGGTTCATTTTCGATCTCGCCGAGGATTCGCCCGTCCAGACCGCGTCGGGCCGAGGCGGAGCGCAGATAGTAGCGCGCCATTTCGTAGTACAATGTGTCCTGCGGAAGATCCGAGGCGGCACTCTCGAGAAAGCGCTGGGCGCGCTGCGGTTGGTCGGCAAATTTCCAGCTCAGAGCGGCGAGCATCGCCATACCGTGATCCCGCGGGTCGTTGGGATGCACCTCTTCCCAGGCGCGGCGAAAGTACTCCCCGGCTTCCGGGAACCGTTCATCCTCAAACAGCAACATTGCGTACGGACGGTACCCCGGAAGGTAGTCGGGACGCAACGCCAGCGCCGTTTCGAAGTCGTCGATTGCCGCCACGCGGTCACCAAGGCCCACGTAGGCGCGCGCCCGATGAACATAGGCGAGAAACACCTCCGGCTCCGTCTGGATAAACGCGGAAAAATCATCCGCCGCTCCGGCGGCGGCGTTCCGTTCCAACCGGACAAGCCCGCGATCATAGCGGTGCCACGGATACTCCGGGTCAAGGTCGATTGCAGTAGAAAGGTCTTCCTCCGCGGCGTTCAGCTCATACTGCATCGCCCGCGCACGGCTTCTGTCGGCGTAGGCAAAACTGTAGTCCGGAGCGATCTCAATGACCTGTGAAAGCACTTCCTCGGCGGCCTCGGGTTCCTCCGTGCGCAGCTTGACGTTCCCCAGGCCCACCAGGGCAACGATATTGTCGGGATCATTGGCAAGGCTGGCGGCAAACTCCCGTTCAGCCGCATCGTAGCGGCGGTTCTCCAGGTGAATTTCCCCCAGAGCGGCGCGAGCCTCACTTTGTTCCGGGTCCGCCTCAACGGCGCGCTGGAGGAGGTCCCGTTCCGCGTCGGTATCCCCGTTGCTTCCGGCGATAAGCGCGGCGGCAAACAGGGCATCACCGTTGTCGGGGTCCGAGGCAAGCACCTCGTCAAGCACCGTCTGCGCCGCGTCTCTGTCTCCCGCGGCGAGGTACAGGTTCGCAAGCAGAACTTGCGTTTCCGGTGCGTCAGGGTCGTTGAGCTGCGCCTGCTCGTATGCAGCGATCGCCTCCTCGGGGTTCCCAAGGGAAACAGCAAGGCTGATACGGTCATAGGCCTCTTCGGTAAGGTCAAGTGTGGGGGGTTCCTCGGCCGGGGCCGCGGGTTCTTCCGCACCGCGTTCCGGAACAGAATCCTGAAAGGACGAGCAACCGTAAAACAGAAAGACGGTCACGAGTCCGATAAGTGCAGATCGCATGGTGCGGAAGTATATCAGAACGTCGGCGACAGATGAAAGCGTGGACAACCGATAAAAAACCGCACCCCGAAAGGTGCGGTGCTGCACGTGAGGCGTGCGGTTGACCGGTGCCGCGTAACGGTCCGGCAATCGGGCGCTTCAGTCAGAGAAGGCGCTCCAGAACCAGCGGGTTTTCTCGTATTTCCGCAACATCTCAACACCGAAGTCCGCGGTTCCCTCGTCGTTGTGCTCTCCGGCAACTTCTATCAGGCCCCGTACCGCCGAAATCTGATGGTCCAGATCCTTGAGTACCAGCTTGGCCGCTTCATCTGTGGTGTACTTCCGGCTGGCGAGTTCTTCAAGAGAGGTCATCTCCAGATACTCTTTTAACGTCGTCACCGGCCGGCGCCCCAGAGAGAGAATCCGCTCAGCGACATCGTCGATATCCTCTGCCAGACCTTCATAGATCCCTTCGATCTCACGATGAACGGTAAAGAACAGCTTTCCTTCCACATTCCAATGCAGGGCGTGAAGGTGTCCGTAGATAATGTGGTAATCCGCAAGCAGGTTGTTCAGTTTGTCGGTAACCGCATCAACAGCGGCTTTTTCGAGATCGCTTTGTGTCATCATTGTTTGTTACTCCTTGGTCATGTATCTGATAGTCTTCAACCAACGCGCAAAACATAATACCAGCGGTTCCAAACGGCAAGTTATTCGGAAAGATTCTTAATAAATACATGGAGCCGGTATAGTTGCGGTGAAGACGAACCGCTATACTCTCAGTCCAATGTCCGACAGCACGTTATTTCAGCGCCTCTCCCGGCTTGCGGTGCCGATTATGCTCACCAATCTCCTGCAGATGACCTATAACCTCGTCGACGCGTGGTTTCTCGGCCGGGTGGGTGCCGCCGCCGTCTCGGCTCCGGCGATGTCGTTCAGTTTTATCATGTTTCTTGCCGTGTTCGGGATCGGCTTCTCAATGGCAGGCACTACTCTTGTTTCCCAGGCCCACGGAGCCGAAAACGGTGATCGGGTCAACTTTTACGCGTCCCAGACGGTGACGATCGTCGGATCCCTCGGCGTTATCGCGGGAATTATCGGCTACTTTGCCGCGCCGATGCTTCTCACGCTCCTCCAGGCGCCGTTGGAAGCGTTCGAATATGCCCGGGTGTATATGCAGATTATTTTTGCGGGAATACCGCTGATGTTCTTCTTTTTCATCATGCAGGCGCTACTCCACGGCCTGGGTGACTCCGTCACCCCGCTCAAGATCCAGCTTGGAACGGTTATCCTGAACGTGATCCTCGATCCGATATTCATTTTCGGCTTTGGCCCGATACCGGCCATGGAGGTTGCCGGGGCCGCCACCGCGACGGTGATCAGCCGCAGTATCGCCGCAGTCGTGGCGATCGTTGTCCTTGTGCGGGGGCGCCATGGTATCACGATCGTTCCCGCGTACCTGCGGGTGAACCGTGGGGCGCTCCGGCAGTTCATCGAAATCGGTCTTCCCAATTCACTGGGTCAGGGTATTTCAGCGCTCGGTTTCACCGTGTTGCAAGGGGTGGTAAACGGTTTCGGCGTTGCGGTGGTTGCCGCGTTCGGGATTGCGGGCCGCATTATCAGCCTCTTCAACATGCCGGCGATCGGACTTTCCAAAGCGACGGCGGCGCTGGTGGGGCAGGAACGGGGAGCGGATAAACCCGAACAGGCGCGGCGGGTTGTCACGCTGAGTGTTCTGTCGATGCTGGTGCTCATCGTTCCCGGCATGACTTTCACGTTTTTCTTTGGAAATTCTTTGGTCCGTTTTTTTGTCGACGATCCCGCAGTTATCGCCCATGGAGCCACCTTGTTCCGGATCGTTTCCGTTTCGGTGATCCCGTTCACGCTGTTCACCGTATTCAACGGCGCTTTTGAAGGGGGTGGGGTCACCCGCCCGGTCATGGCGCTGAACATTCTGCGGCTGTGGGGGCTGCGCGTGCCGCTTGCACTCCTGCTCTCGGCCCACCCGCGCCTCGGCGCCAACGGAATCTGGATCGCGATGTTCCTTTCCAACGTCGTGACGGCGACTGCGGGGTTCCTGTGGTTGCGGCGGGGAACGTGGTTGCAGAAGATCCTGATTGTGGAGGACGGAACGTGACCGGCGGGGGCCCCGGTGGCGCTACGCCGTCACGCCCGCCATCTTTTTGAGAAGCGCGATCTCTTCGGCCCAACGGTCGGTATCGGGCGTTTCCAGAATCATCGGTTTTCCGTCCAGACGCGTGTCTTCCATAATCGCCCGGAACCCGTCCATCCCGATCTCGCCCTCACCGATCGGTTTATGCCGGTCCTTGTTGCTTCCCAGCGTGCCGGTGGAGTCGTTGAGGTGCAACGCCACCAGCTTGTCCAGACCGACCGTGTCGATCGTCTCCTGGATCAGCGCATCCCATCCCGCGGCGTCGCGGATATCGTAACCCGCGGCAAAGGCGTGGCACGTGTCGATACATACCGCAACCCGATCGGGATCGGCGACGTATTCGATGATGCTTGCCAGTTGACCGATGCGCGCCCCCATTGAGGAGCCCTGGCCGGCGGTGTTTTCGAGGACAAGGACGCCGCCGTCAACCTGCTCAAGTACGCGGTCCATACCGTCGGCGATCCGTCGCAACGTTGCGTCCTCGTCCAGCTCCCCTTTCGAGGTGCCGGGGTGAAAATTGAGCCACCGGAGACCGAGTTGAACCGTCCGGCCCAGTTCATCGGCAAGACCATCAATCGACTTGCGCCGGACCTCCTCATCGGGGCTGCCCAGGTTGACCAGGTAGCTTGCGTGGGGCATCGCGTGGTCTGCGGTGTAGCCGTGCTCCTTCATCGCGGCGTGGAACGCTTCGATCGTCTCGCTCTCGTACGGTTTGGAGGTCCAGCGGCGCTGATTGCGCGTGAACAGGGACAGCGCCGTGGCGCCGATCTCGGCAGCGTTGGCGGGGGCGTTATTTACCCCGCCGGAGGCGCTCACGTGGGCGCCGACGTATACGGTTCGATTAGTCACGCAGACATTGTGCCCCAGTGGCGCGGGTGGGACAAGAGGGCGAGCTGACGATTTCAGTGCCGCTTTTGCGCTACACTGTACCGTGATGCTTCCGTACCAGCCGTACTACTGCGAAGAAAACGCCTATCGAATCTGTGAGGACCTCACCGCACCGGGGAGTGCCGGGGTCAGAACGACGTTGGAAGGCGGAGTTCCCGCGCCGGCCGCCGAATCGCGAGAACCGGCAGGTCTATCGGGTGGCGGCGTTGCCTGGGTCGCCGCGGCGATACTTTTCATTTTCAGTGAGGGTCCGTGGGTGGCCCTGTACCACCAACGGGCGGTCGCACCGGGTCGGCCGATCTACTGGGACTACCACGTTATAGCGATCGCGCAGGAGGCGGAAAGATGGCGGGTGTTTGATCCGGATAGTCGGTTGGCAGCCGGGATCGACCTGTCCCGCTATCTGGAAGAGACGTTTGCCGTTACCGGAGACCAACGCGGTGGTGCGGCGGAACCGTTGTTTCGCTGGGTCCCCTGGGAATTGGCCCGAACCGGATTCGGGAGCGACCGCAGCCACATGCGAACTCCCGACGGTGAGTGGTCGGAGCCGCCGCCGCCGTGGCCGCCGATTAATCCTGAGCAGCACACCCTCCCGGCGTTTCTCTCACGGACTGATAACGGGATCGGGCGTCTGTATTCGCTGGTACAATTGACCGGCTCCGGTTAGGGGACTACATTGAAACCCATGTGGACTGCCGAACAAACCCGCGAGGCCGCGCGCCGAAGACTCGCCCGGGAGGCTGAACGCGAACGGGAACTCGCGGCGCGGCGCGCGGCGGCACGGGAACACGCCGAAGAGTTGGCCCGGACGATAGCGGAGCAGGACAGCAACGTGACAAGAATCGTGGGGTTCGGGTCGACGTTCGATGAACGGCTCCCCTTCACCTTTTTCTCCGATATCGACCTGGCGGTCGCGGGCGGCACAATCATCGGATGGAAGATCGCGGAACAATCGCCATGGAAGGTGGATTTCGTGGAACTGGAAGACCAGGAAAAGACGATGGTAGACGCTATTCTCGCGTCGGGAGTTGTACTCTATGAGCGATCCTGATCGGCTGCGGCTGCTTCGGGCACAACTGGAAGATGACGCCCAGTTTGTTCAGGAAAACGCCGCGCGCCACCGGGAGATGTTCTCCCGCGCATTCCGATCCACCGACGATGAAATGGCGACAATGGCGGTCGCGTACCTGCTACACAATCTGTATACGGCTCTCGAAGGCTACTTCTTCCGCGTCGCAAAGCATTTCGAGAACAGCCTCGACGACAGTTCATGGCACCGCGAACTACTGGATCGGATGAAGATCGCAGTTCCCGGCATCCGACCGGCAGTTATTACCTCAGACATGGTAGAACCCCTGGATGAACTCAGACGTTTCCGTCATCTGTTCCGGAATATGTACAAGTCGAAGTTGAAACCCGAGCGGGTGGCGGAGATCTCCGCAAGCGTGGGACCACTTGGCGAGGAGTTCGCGGCGTGCCACGACCGGTTTACCCAATGGATAGACGAGCTGGTCGAGGCTGAAGAGTGACGGGGCCCGGCCGCGGCGGAGCGCCTGCTCAGTCCGTCAGAAGGTGAAGCCTCTCGATTTATTGCCGCTGAAAGATGGCGACTTCCGCGGGATCCGGTGTTTCGCCTGACGCCGCAGGTGGACCGAACACCAGGTAGTTGCCCATTGTGGCGTAGGTCAGCGCAGAATCAACAACGAAATCGGCGTAATCGCCGCTGGTCACGGTCAACGTCCGTACTCCCGCATCCACAGCGAACTTCAGGTCATTGCCATCGTAATGATTGGACGTGTCTTCTGAGCCTGTTGCTCCATAATAGCCGGAATAGACAACGGTGATTCCGGTTGTAGCGTCTAACACCCCCGTTATCGCGTATTCAACATCATTGAAGCTATTCGCATGCCCGCTACTCCACATCTGATGTCGCCAGGTTTGGCTGTTGTGCCAGGCTGCGCTGTCACCTCCGGAAAATACCATCCACAGGTCCCCGCCACTCGTGGCCAACGACACCGCCATCATATTCCCATCGGCACTGAACCCGCCGCTTGCCCACCAGTTACTGCCGTCATGGGACTCGAAACGCTGCAACGCCGTATCGTACTGCAACGCTACCGGGCTCGAGGATTGATAAGAGGAAGCCGCGTCCGCACGAGTCACAGGCAGCAAAAAGTTTCCGGGCAGAACGAAAAGCACGAACGAAGTGGCCGGATCAGTGCTTTTCCAAACGCCCATCAGTCGTGGCGATAAGGCGC
>JAQIBO010000433.1 GCA_027859055.1 Spirochaeta sp. | reverse complement strand
GGACTGGTGAACGCTGGTGAGACCGGGAAGCGTAATCGCCGCCAGAGGGGAGTCGTCGTATCCGACCACGGCGATATCCTCCGGTACGCGGAGCCCCGCCGCCTGCAGCGCCTGCATCGCCCCGAACGCCATCAGGTCGTTGACCGCAAAGAGAGCGCTCACGTGCCGCAGCCGATCGATATTGTCACGGACCAGTTGAACCGCCGTATTACTCTGAAAGTCACCGGTGAGGATGAGCCCCGGATCGATGATGATTTCGTTAGCTGCACAGGTGTCGACAAAACCGGCGACACGCTGGCGTGACTGCGTCTCCGTACCACCGGAAATGCACGCGACGGAGGTGAACCCGCGGCCCAGGAAATGCTCGGCCACCAGCTTGCCCCCGGTCCAGTTGTCGGAGTAGATCACGTCATAGGCGGGTGTCGGTTCAGCCGGCGGGTACTGGGTCATCACAAACGGGACGTTGCGCTGCTCCAGGAAGCGCGCCGTTTCCGTATCGATCTCCGACTGAACGATGATCAGCCCGTCGACCTTCTTGCGGGTCACCAGCTTTTCCACGTTTCTCAGGCCGCTGAAGCGGTTCTTGAGAAACGCAACGATCATATCTTTGTCGGCGCGTTCAAGGCTTTTGCGAAAATCGTTGTGCAACGCGGCGTGGTACAGGAGCACATCAAAGCGATCGTAATTCTCCGGGAGAATGACCCCGATCGTTCCGGTGGTACTGGTTACCAGGCCGCGGGCACTCGCGTTGAACTCAAACCCGTGCTCATCGGCGATCTGCTTAATGCGCCGCTTCGTCTCCCCCGACACCAGATCGCTGTCGTTCAGGCTGCGGGAGACGGTGGAAACACTTGTCTGGGCCAGTTCCGCGATATCCTTGAGTGTCACAATTCGACGACCCGCTTTTCCTTGAACGACTGTGTCAGGGCAAACCCGACCTCCGTCGCCCTGGTGCCGTCGGTGGCGAAGATGGAGGGTTTCACGCCGTCAATGATCCCGTTTACAAAGCTCTGCGCCTCGAGAAGAAAGCCCTCGTGGAAGCGCTCGTAGAAATCCTGGACGCACTCAACCCGCGCTCCCTTGTCATCGAAAATCTCCACCCGGTTTTTGGAAGGAGTCATACCGATCTTGAGAATCCCCTTCGATCCGGTGATCTCGGTGTGGGTGTCATGGCCGTGAAACGCGGTCCGGCTCGCGGAGATCACCGCCATCTTCCCGTTTTCAAACTGGCACAGGGCAACGGTGTTGTCCGCGTCGTTCACCTCCGCGAATCCGGGATGCACATAACTTCCGCCGATCGCATACACACTCTTGATTTCCGACCCGATAAACCAGCGCGCCAGGTCGATGTCGTGGGAGTTCATGTCCATAAAGATTCCCCCGGAGTTGGGGACAAACTTGATCTGAAACTCGGCAAATTCGTCGGTGTCCACCGTCTGCGCCCGGACAAGAAACGGTTCGCCGATCGCCCCCTCGTCTATTTTTTGCTTGGCGTAGGCGAGGCTGGGATCAAAGCGCCGGACAAATCCCAGCTGAAAATGCAAATTCGGCGCCGCAGCGACCGCCCCTTCCACATCGTGGCACTCTTCTATGGTGACGCCCATCGGTTTTTCCGAAAAGACGTGTTTCCCCGCGGCAAGCCCCGCTTTGATCTGCTCCCCGTGAAAACTCGAGGTCGAGACGAGAAAGACCGCATCGATTTCGTCGGAGGCGATCATTTTGTCATAGGAGTCGTAGGTGTTTTCCACACCCAGCTCGTCCCGCGCCCAGGTAAGCTCGTCGGGGACGACGCTGCACGCGGCGACCAGGCGCGCTCCGGGGACGCGGTAGCGCAGATTATGGGCGTGCCGTTTGCCAAGCCGGCCAAGACCGACGATGCCAAGTCTGACTTCGTTCATGAGTTATTCTCCTTCTGTGTGAATGGATCTGTTGCGTCCGCCGCAAGGAGCGCGATCATCTCCCGGGCGGTGCGTCTGAGCGCCTCAAGGGGCGCCTTCGTCAGAGTCAGGTGGTCAAATTCTTCCGGATGCGCGGCAAATTCCATCCGGAGCGTCTCTCCCCAGGCGCGCCGCAGGGCCGTGCCGATGTTGAACTTTGCAACCGGGCCCCGCGCCATCGCAATGAGATCATCGTCGGGGACACCGGAACTCCCGTGGATCACCAGGGGAACCGGGGTCGCCGCGGCGATCCGATGCAGCAGCTCCTGATCCACTGCGGCGCTTTTATCGGTCAGTTTGTGTACCGTCCCGACGGACACCGCCACCGCGTCGACCCCGGTATAGCTGCAGAAACGGGCAGCGGTTTCCGGGTCGGTCAGTTCATGCCTGATCGTTGTTTCCGCCTCGTTGTAGGCAACCGAGCCGATCTCGCCCTCCACTGAAACGCCGCAGGCGTGGGCGATCTCCACGACGTGTTGCGTCCCCGCAACGTTCTCCTCGTACGGTAACTGGGACCCGTCGAACATGACCGACGTGTACCCCGCCCGGATCGCCCGGTAGATCGTCTCAAACGTGTAGGTGTGATCGAGATGCACCACCACCGGTACCGAGACCGACTGCGCCACCGCGCGAAGCGCGGGCCCGAACACCTCCACCGGGATACGCCGGACCACATCCTTGTTGGTCATGAGAATGACCGGCCGCCGGAGAGCCTCCGCGGCGGTTGCAACGCATACCGCCTCGTCAAGACCGAAGATGTTGAAGGCTGCGACCGCAGAGTGCTCGGCGTTCGCCCCCGGCAAAATATCCGCGAGGGAGGCTTCCACGGACGTTCCTACTTGAACTTCGCGATCATATCTTTGAGTCCCGGGATCGTGTGGACCTGGTACTCGTGATCCGGGTGAAAGTACTGCTTCAAGGAACGCTGATTCCGCCCGACGAGGATCGTAAAGTAGTACATCTCGTATCCCGGTGCCGCCACCGAGGGGTGGTAGCTGTTGTCCAGCAGGATCGTACTGCCGTTCTTGACGTGGTAGACCGGGCCATAGTCGTCGTCACCGATGTAGGCGAACTGCGCGCCAAACCCGTGGTCCGGGTTGAAGCGGTAGTGAAACACCTCTTCGTGGTCGCTCTCGATGCCGGGACGCTCAACGTGGTGCTTGTGAGGCGGGAACCCGGACCAGCCGCCGGCGCCGACGGTAAAGAGCTCGCTTACGAGGATATTGCCCGTCTTCCCGGCAACGTTTTGGCCGAGAACATGGTAGATGCGGCGGTGCGTCTTGGTGTCATCGCTTCCGTACTGGATAGTATCGACGTCGTCGGGAGTCACCCGAAACGGCTCGCGTGTCTCTTCGGTCCATCCACCGGCGACAAACACCTCGGCCTCGGGAGTGGATGCGGTGATCGTTGCGGCGGCGCCCCGGGGGACGTAGACCGCATCGGGTTTCCCGGCCCAGAGATGTTCCCGCGTGCCGACGCCGTCAAAAACGGTTCCCCCGACGTCGATTTTCACCGTACCGGACACGACGCCGCATACCGATTCGTGCTCCTTGAGTTGATACGAGTTTGATTGGCCCGCGGTAAGCTTGACGTCGTTGAAATAGACGAGGGGCGTCCAGTTGTTATCAACATCAACGATCGGCTCGTTCTTGTTGTCATGTGGTCTTACGTGATACGGCATCTGTGTTCTCCTTGATATATGTCGTGATTTCTTCCCGGGTTGCCATGTCTTCGGCGCACCGGGTCTTTGAGATATTGATAGAGGCGTTTGCGGCGCCCGCGGTCAGCGCGTCCTCCAATGAGGCTCCCCGGAGCAGGCGCGACAGCAACGCCCCGGCGAACGCATCACCGGCACCGTACACTTTCGCCGGCACCACCGGAAAAACCGGTCCGTTTACGACCGCACCCGTGGCGGTATACGCGGTGGAACCGTCCTTCCCGCGCTTGACCACCACGATCGAGTTTCCAACGTCGATCAGGCGCTTCGCCGTGTAGGCGTCACGCTCGCCGGCGGACTCACCGGGGTTTCCGTAGACCGCCTCCAGGGCGTCAAACTCTTCCCGCGTGCCGATCACAACGTCGCACCACTCTGCAGCAAGCATAAGCGCCACCGACGCCGTTTCGGGGCTCGGCCAGGAATACGGCCGGTAGTCGATATCGAGAGCAACGAGGGTACCCGCCTTCCGTGCCATTCCCATTGCAAGCATCGCCGCGTCCCGGGATGGAGACTCGGAAAGGGCGGTACCGGAGATGAGGAGCATCGCCGACGACGCGAGATGCGCCGCGTCGATATCCGCGGGATTGATCAGCAGATCCGCGGCGTTGTTCCGGTACAGCACCGTATCGGACCCGGAACTGCGCGTTTCCGCAAAGGCGATGCTGGTACTGGCGCCGCTGGTGTCGAAGACGATCTGCGACGTATCGACCCCCAGCTCCTGAAGAGACCGAACCACAAAGTGGCCGACCGGGTCGTCGGCGGCGCGAGTAATCATGCCGACCTTCATCCCCAGCCGCGCCATCGCCACGGCGATGTTGGCCGGGGATCCACCGATCGATTTGATAAACCCCGGGGTTTCCTCGATCGACAACCCCTGGTGGGTGTAGAGGTCCATATTCGCCCGGCCGAAGGTCACGCAGTCACGCGTTCGTCCCGAGGGGACCGGTAAGGGCGGCGCAGAGACCGACGGCTTTGTGGACGGTTCCGTGCGGGACGGTTTCATCTTAGTAGAGCCGTACCTTCTTCAGCATCTCCTGCTGCTCATTGTACGCGTCTACCACCTCTTTTTTGGCGGAAACCTCCGGTATGCCGACGCGCCACCACGCCTCATAGCCGTCGGTCATCGATTTCTTGACCGTCTTGACGTCGATCAGCACCGATCGGGTGCTTTTTCGTGCCGACTCAAGCGCCGCCTGCACCTCCCGGGCGTTGGTAGCGGTGTAGGACTCACAGCCGTACCCTCTGGCGACGGTAGCGTAATCGATGAGGATATCGTCACCGCTGAGGGTGTTGGAGCCCTGATCGCGGTAGCGAAACTCGCAGCCGAAGTGAGGAATCCCCTTGGACCCCTGCAGGTTGTCGATGCAGTGGAAACCCATATTGTCGATAAGCACGATGGTGATCTTTTTTCCCTCCTGAAGAGAACTGATCAGCTCGGAGTGGAGCATCAGGAATCCACCGTCGCCAACGAGGGTGTACACCTCGCGATCATCACCAACCGCCAGTTTTGCGCCAAACGCGCCGGGGACCTCGTAGCCCATACAGGAGAAGCCGTACTCGAGGTGGTAGTTCTCCGGGGTTGCCGGCCGCCAGAGGCGTTCCAGATCGCTGGGGAGGCTTCCCGAGGCGGAGACGATGACGTCGTCGTCGTTCATAAACTCGCCTAACATCCCGATAACCCTGGTCTGCGACAGTCCGTCGGAGTCGTCCATCGTGAAGAGGCGCTCCACCTCGGTCTCCCACTCTTTTTTGATCGCCGCAACGTCGCCCCCGAAGGAGGTTGCGTATTTCTTGTCCCGGAGTACCGGTGCAACCTGTTCCAGCGCGGTCCGCGCGTCGGCGAGGAAGGGAGACGCGTTCAGCTTGTAGGCGTCGAAGGCGTTTACGTTAATCGTGAGAATATCCACGTCGGGGTTCTGAAACGCCGACTTGCTGGCGGTGTGAAAGTCGTTGAGGCGGGTCCCGACGGCAAGAATCATATCCGCGTCCCGGGCGATCCGGTTTGCCGCAAGGGTTCCGGTGACACCGAGACCACCGAGGTTCTGCGGATCGTCCCAGCGGACGGCGCCCTTCCCGGCCTGCGTCTCACCAAACGGAATCTTGAACTCCCCGGCAAAGGCGGCCAGTGCTTTACCCGCTTCGGAGTAGCGCACGCCGCCGCCGCAGATAATCATCGGACGCTTCTTCCCGGCGATCGCCTCGGCGATCAATTCAGGCTCACCCGTCGCAAGGGGGCGACGGGAAAAGCGATGAACCCGTTTCGCAAAGAAATCCACGGGATAGTCGAACGCTTCACCCTGCACATCCTGCGGGAGCGCAAGGACAACAGCTCCCGTCTCGGCGGGATCGGTGAGTACGCGCATCGCGTTAATCGCCGCGGTCATCAGTTGTTCCGGCCGGGCAATCCGGTCCCAGTATTTACTGACCGCCTTGAACGCGTCGTTGGCGGTCACGTTGTAGTCGTAACTCTGCTCGACCTGCTGGAGCACCGGGTCGGGCTGACGGCACGCAAAGGCGTCGCCCGGAAGAAGCAGCAACGGAATCCGGTTGGAGGTCGCCGTTCCCGCGGCGGTCACCATGTTCAGCGCCCCGGGGCCGATGGAACTGGTAACCGCGAGGATTTTCTGCCGGTTGTTCTGCTTGGCGTACGCCATCGCGGCGTGGGCCATTCCCTGCTCGTTCCGCCCCTGGTAAAAGGTCAGGTTGTGGTTTGGTTCCTGGATCGCCTCACCCAGTCCGACAACAACACCGTGCCCAAAAATGCCGAAGATTCCTTCGACAAATTTAATCTCCCGGTCATCCACCTGCAGGTACTGGTTGTCAAGAAACTTCACCAGCGCCTGTCCAACGGTCAATCGAATCGTTTTCATCTCTGCTCCTCCACCCTTTTGTCAGGTTGTCTATCGATCAAAGGCCGATCGATTTCAGGTATTCCCGGTTGCGCCGGGCGTTGTCTTTCGGCGTTCCCGTTCCGGGCAACACGTCCTGCTCATTCACGATCCACCCGTCGTATCCGATCTCCCGGAGGACCGAGAGAATCGCAGAAAAGTCGATATCGCTTTCGGCAAGCTCGCAGAACACGCCCTCGCCGACGGCGGCAACACCGTCGATCTTCTCGGCGCGGCACTTTGCGGCGGCGGCTTCACTGTACCCTTTGAAGTGCACGTGCCGCACGCGGTCACCGTACGTGCGGAGCGCTGCGACGGGGTCTCCCCCACCGTAGGCGATATGAGCGGTGTCAAAGGCGATCCCCACAAGCTCGGGATCGGTTCCATCGACGAACTGCTGAATTTCCTCAGGCGTCTCAACAAAGGTGGCGATATGCGGATGAAACACCGTCCGCAGCCCCGTCTCATCGCGAATCGCCCGGGCAACCGCATTGGCGCCGTCGGTGAACTTCTTGAACTGTGCAGGGGTCAGCCCCATGTCCGGGGTAATCCGCCCGGCGTTGTTGGTTCTGACGATGTCGGTATGGGGATCGTTTCCAAGCACGATCACCGCCTCTTCGCCCCCAACGGCGCGCAGCAGCTTTGCGGTTCGCACCGCTTCCGAAACACTCTGCTCCAGACGTGACGGGTCGTGCAGGTACACAGAGACCCAGGAGCCAACCAACGCCAGATCGCGTTTTTGTAACGCCGCGGAAAGGGCGTCCGGTTCGGTCGGCATGAAACCCCAGTCACCCAGTTCAGTACCGGCGTACCCGGTTGCGGCCATCTCATCCAGAACGTCCTCATAGGTGAGACGGCTCCCTTCCACATTTTCAATAACTCCCCATGAACAGGGCGCATTTGCTACTCGTATCACGCGATTCTCCTTCGTACAGCCGTTGCGATCGTATTTCGGGATTACTGTAAACCGTGTTGGCCGAAAATGCAATCGTTTGCAATGATTCACCCTGTTGTAATGATTCACTCTTGACAGCGCGATAAAGCTCCCCTTCAATAACTGAGTCTGCCCGGCAGACCAGCGTTGTCCGCCACGACGGAAGGAGCGAAGGATGAACATAATCGAGGAAGCCCGAGGGCGCCCCCTGACCGATCCGGACCCCGATGCGGCGCGGGCGTTTTTTCGCACCAAGACGCGTCGGAAGATACCAAAGCTCACCGACCTGCACAGCGCGGTTGCCGAGTACGTTCACGACGGTGACTACCTCGTGGTTGGCGGGTTTGGCGCGGTGCGGACACCGTTGGCGGCGGTGCATGAAATTGTGCGGCAGGGGCGCAGACATCTCGGGTTTGCGGGGCACACGTCAACCCACGACATCCAGGTGCTCACCGTCGGGGATTGCTACGACCGCGTCGACGCCGCCTACGTTGTCGGACTCGAAGCGCGGGGTCTTTCCAAAGCTGCCCGCCGCCGCTTTGAAAGCGGTGAGGTGGAGGTGGTGGAAGACTCCAACCACGGCCTCGCCCTGCGGTTCCGCGCCGCGGCGATGGGGGTCCCCTTCATTCCGATGCGCAATACCGCCGGCACCGATACGTTTCGCTTTGGGAACGGCAAGATCGTCGAAGACCCGTATACGGGAAAACCGGTGGTGATCAAACCCGCACTCTTTGCGGACGTCGCGTTTATCCACGTTCACGAGGCGGACATATACGGTAACGCCCGCTTCCGGGGAATCGAGGTGTCCGACACCGACGTCGCCAACAGCGCAAAACGGGTGATTATCACCGCCGAACGCCTCATACCTCACGAAGAGATGATCCAGTCCCCGGAGACGATCAAAATCCCCTACTACCTGGTCGACGCGGTGTGCGAGGTACCCTGCGGCGCCTACCCGGGGCTGATGCCGTACGAGTACTTCTCCGATGAGGAGCACATCAGACGATGGCTGGAGGTCGAAAAAGACCCCGCTGCGTACCGCGCATTCGTCGACGAATACGTCTACGGCTGCCGCACCCACAACGAGTACGTCGACAAATGCGGCGGCCGCGACCGCATCATGGAACTGCGCCGGATTGAGCTCAATATCGACACGGAACTGAAACAGGCGGACGCGCACCAGGCGGAAATGCGCCCGGGGGAGAATCGATGAACAGCTACAACGAAATGGAACTGATGATCGTCACCGCGGCGCGGCAACTGGACAACGACAGCAGCGTCGGTGTCGGTACCGGGGCGCCCTGCGCCGCCGCGATGCTCGCTCAGCGCACCCACGCCCCGGACATCCTGATCCTCTTTGAAGCCGGCGGTGTCGGACCGGAACTGCGCCGGATGCCGATCTCCGTCGGCGACAGCCGCACCTTTTTCCACGGCGTCCGCGCCGGCACGATGGGCGACATCATGGAGCCGTGCGCCCGGGGAATGGTGGATTATACCTTTCTCGGCGGCGCGCAGATCGATATGTACGGTAATCTCAACTCTACGATCGCCGGGGCGGATCACGACCATCCGAAGGTTCGCTTTCCCGGAAGCGGCGGCGCCAACGACTACGCCTCCTACTGCTGGCGGACGATGGTGATGACCGTCCACGATGCCCGCCGATTTGTTCCGACCCTCGACTTCGTAACCACCCCGGGCTGGCTCACCGGCGGGGACGCCCGGGAGCGGGCGGGTCTTCCGGCGGGCACCGGACCGTACCGCATTATCACCAACATGGCGGTTCTCGGATTTGCGGAAGAGAGCAAACGCATGCACGTGCTTTCAATCAACCCGGGTCATACCCTGGAGGAGATCACCGAAAACACCGGGTTTGAACTGCTCTGGGCGAATGATCTCACCGAGACACCGGCACCGACGGAGAAAGAGCTTCGTATTCTCCGCGACGAGATCGACCCGGCCCGCTACTTTATCGGGCGGGGATGAACACGTCCGGGCGCCGCCGCGACGCCGCAGCGTGACGTAGACATTCCCCGGTCTGATCGTACATTATCGCGCCCATGCAACAGTTAGCATCCGCAATCGACGCGTTTTTCTCCTTCCCCGCCTACGTTATGCTCCCGCTGATCATCTTTGTGATGGCCCTGGCGGTTCGAATGAAGCTCCGCGACGCATTTCTCATCGGCCTCCGCCTTGGCGTCGGGTTTGCCGGCGTCTTTATCGCCTTTGATTTCTTCGTTTCCAACATCTCCCCCGCGGTTGAGGCGCTCAGCGCGGTGCGCGGGCTCGATTTCCCCGTCCTGGATGTCGGCTGGCCACCGCTGGCGGCGATCACCTTCGGAAGCCTCATCGGCCCGCTTTCAATTCCGTTTGTCGTTGTTCTCAACGTGGCGATGCTCGCCCTCGGCTGGACCCGGACCGTTTACATCGACCTGTGGAATATCTGGCACTTCGCGCTGGTCGGGGCGCTTATCCAGATCGTTACCGGGTCACTCTGGCTCGGTCTCGCCGCCACCGTGGTGATCGCAATATACGGCTTTATCAACGCCGACTTTTCGGCGGCGTATGTGGACCGGGAAGTGGGGCTTCCGAGCGTTGCGATCTCGCCGCTATCTGCGATCGGGGTAATCCCGTTCGGCGCAATGATGGACCGGATCTACGACCGCATTCCCGGCATCAGGAAGCTCGAATTCAACCCCGAAAAACAGGGAGCCTCGGTTGGGCTCATCGGCGAGCCGATGGTCCTTGGGCTTCTGGTCGGACTCACCCTCGCGATCGCCGCCGGGTACTCCCTGCGGGACACCCTGGAACTCGGCGTTCATATCGCCGCGGTGATGTTCCTTCTTCCCCGTTCGGCGGGACTCATCGGAGAGGGGTTTGCACCTCTGGGAGAGCATCTGAAAGAGGTGCTGGCACGCCGTTTCGGCTCTGAGCACGAGCTCCACTTCGCGATGGACGTGGGGGTTATCATGAGCCACAAGTCGGTAATGGCCGGGGGGCTTGTGATGATTCCGATCACCCTGGTCCTGGCCTTTATCGTTCCGGGGAACCGCATCCTGCCTATCGGCGACCTTCCCGGGCTGATCGCCGCGATGAGCGTGCTGGTGCTGCTTCACCGCGGCAACGTGATCCGCGCAGTTCTCACCGGAATCCCTCTGGTTGCCGCCTACCTGGTGTTTTCAAGCGCCCTCGCCCCGCTGTACACCCGGCTGTCCGCCAACGCCGGGGTCACCTTCGAGACGACGCGCGAAATCAGCGCCTTCATCGACGGCGGCAACCCGGTGCGGTTCTGGCTTTTTCACCTCTTTCAGGGAAACATCTGGGCGATCGGGGTGGTACCGGTGGTACTTGTGTTGCTGTGGGTCGCCCGCCGCCACGCCGCAGAACGGCGGCGCAGCGCAGGCACCGCGTGAATGACCCGCGCGAACGCGGGCTGACAGCCGGTCAGACCTTTACCGCCGCCCCGCTCTTGAGCGACTCCAACGCCGCGTTCGCCAGTTCCAGAGAGCGCAGACCGTCGTCGCCGCCGGGACCGACGGGGCCACCCGATTCAAGCGCGGTAATCAGCGACGTCAGTTCGTTCTGGTACGCCTGAGCGTAGCGCTCCAGGAAGAAATACAACGGTTTCGCCACCTCGGTCCCGGTCTCGCCGGAGAACGCCACGGTGTTTTCCAGGATGTTCCCCGCGGCCAGCATCCCCTTGCTTCCGTGTACCTCAATGCGCTGGTCGTACCCGTAGCTTGCGCGGCGACTGTTGGTGATCACCGCCATGCGACCGCTCGGACACGTCAGGGTGACGACAGCGGTATCAACATCGCCGGCTTTCCTGATCTCCGGATCGGTCAGGGTGGCGCCGCTCGCGTAGACCTGCGACGGCTCTTCTCCGAGTAACCAGCGCGCCATGTCAAAATCGTGAATCGTCATGTCCTTGAACAGCCCGCCGGAACCCTTGATGTACTCAACCGGCGGCGCCGCAGGGTCCCGCGACGCGATCGTCACCAGCTCAACATCTCCCGCCTCGCCGGCATCCAGCCGCTGTTTGAGCGCCATGAAGTTGGGGTCAAAGCGCCGGTTAAAACCGACCATCAACTTGGCCCCAGTCTCCTTCACCACCCCCAGGACCCTCTCGACCCGGTTGGTATCAAGATCGATCGGCTTCTCGCAGAAAATCGCCTTTCCCGCCTTCGCCGAGCGCTCGATCAGATCCGCGTGGGTCTCCGTACTGGAGCAGATCATCACCAGATCAACCTCGGCGTCATCCATAATTCGGTCCACCGTTGCCACTTCCGCGCCGTACGCCTTCGCAAGTTCCTCCGCCGCCGGGGCGTACACGTCGGAAACGTATTTCAACTGCGCCTTCGGATTCGCTCCTATCGCGATCCCGTGAACCTTGCCAATCCGTCCCGCTCCAATAAGTGCTACCTGTATCATACCATTCTCCTTTTATCTGTATTGCAGCGCTATTGTACGACTATATGACAAAACGCGAAAGCGCAGAATACACGGAAACAGACCGGTATACCGGAAGCTGTTGCAAAAAAGCGGCAGGGCCGGCATCGACTTTTGCGCCTCCGTCGCGCCCATCGCGGCAATAACGTCGTCAGAGAGCAGTTCCGGGACGCGCTTGATCTCGACCTCCGCGCCCGTCGCCGCAGCGCCTTCCGCAGCAGCCTTCATCATCTGATACATATGTCCATAGGTGGAGTAATACACAAGCAGTACTTTCATTATCTGTTTCCTCTTGGTGATTCAATCGATTCCTGCACTCCCCGCCCCAGTCAACGCAACCACCATATAGCGGCGATCGTCTTCCTGCGGCCGTCGATGCACCAGCCCCCGCTGGGCGAGGCGGTCAATCATCACGCTGACGTTACCCTTCGTCTTGAGCAGTTTCCGTCCCACCTCAGCCTGGCACATCGGGCCCGCGTCAAGGGGTATATCGAACAATCGAACACCGAGTGTTCTGCCGAATCGCCTCAGAGGGAAAACCACGGCCGTACGGCCGCGTGTCGATCTACGATTCAATCGTAGATTTGTCACACCCTCGCCGGTCGCGGGTGGGTATCGAGAAACGCGCGTCCGCGGTATATTTACCGTACATACCGGCCTGGAACCGATTATTATGGCAAAAATCATACCTTTTCCCGGTAACCGGGACGACGAAAACGACGATCAAGATGATATTGATACACACCCGTTCGACAGGGACCTTGGCGCACACCCCGATGAAATCAGGGCGCTTATTTCCGGTGATCCCGACCGGTGGACTTCCTGCTTCTCCATCGAGCCACACCTCAACCCGGACGATATCCACCATATTCCAGTCCTCGTCTATGCGCGGGCGCTCCTACAGACGATCCAGACGTGCCAACCGGTCAAAGCGACCTCACGGGGTAATCTTCCGGTTGCGGTGGTGAAAGAGCTCTCCCAGGGCGCGATGGCGGAGGCTGAATCGCCGTTCATCAAAGTCGCCCGGGAAGATCACAGTCCCGTGCTCAGCAGGACCAGACGCCTCGCGCAGGATGCGGGCGTTCTCGCGCTCCGGTCAAAGACGTTCCTCCTCACGAAAATCGGAACGGACATCGTCAACCGGGATGACATCAACCAGCTGTACCAGCGGCTGTTTCAGGCGGCGCTGATGAAGCCGCAACGCCTGGAAGCGCATGACCGGCTTCCTCGCGGTGGAATAACCGTCCGGACGATCCCGCTTCTCCTTCACGCGGTCAGAAACGACACCGTCCTGTATGAGGAGGACCTCTCGGACCTGCTCTACGCCGTATTCAGGAGATCCCTCGATACCGACGCCGTCGGTGAGGAGCTTGATTCACTGATCGCACTGCGGTTCTTCCGGCGATTTGGAGAGTTCTTCGGCCTCTTTCGCTCACTCCCGGAGTTCCAGCATCCCCTTATGCGGGAACAGGACGGACGGGTGTACTACCGCTACGGACGGTGGGAGCGTACTGCCCTGTTTGACAGCGCTATACACTGGTCCATAGCACCGCCCGAACAGGCGTTTCAAGCGCCGGAAATGGCGGCGCACTATTGGGTATCCCCGGTCCATGAGCTGCAAATGGAGATTAACGGTACCAAAGATTACACCATTACCGGAGACTGCCTGCGGGCGGTGGAACGCTGCCCCTGGGAAGCGGATGCCTACGTCGTACTCGCCCGTCTGTATGAAGGGGAGCCTGAACGCGTTCTCTTCTATCTGGACCAGGGACTTGCCGCAACCAGCAACCGGGAGCCCGAGGTCCCCCCCGGAGTATCCCCGTGGCAGGACTACCTCTACCGGGATGTCCTTCGGCTGCACTTAATCCGCGCGGAGACACTTCTGGAACTCAACCGACCGGACGAGGCGTTTCAGGAATATGAAGCGCTTCTGAAGATCGATCCTGAAGACGCCATGGCGGCATCGCTGTGGTATGTTCCCGCGCTCATCGAACGGGGCAAATATACTGACGCGCAGCGGGTTCACCGCCGCTACTGCAGTACGTTCCGCCCGGATACACCGTGGACCGACGCGCTGCTGGCGTGGGCAACCGGAAACAGGGATCACGCCAAGACGCACCTTGCCGAGGCGCTGAAAGAGAACGCGCTGGTTCCGGATGCACTTTTCGGGCGCGGGATCGCGCTTCCAGACGATCCCCGAGAGCAATATGACGCGGAAGACGCGGTGTTCTATGCGGAACGCGCGGATAGTGCGTGGCGCCGAGTGCCCGGCGCCAAAGAGTGGCTTCGTCGGCACCTCCCGTTGAAAAACCGTTCCCAATAGAGATTAAAATGCGATAATTCCACACATTGAGCGGTTCCACCGGGCGTGGTACGATCACTCCATGACTACCGACCGGAGGATACCCCGTGGCGCAACTGGAACACAGCGGCGCTGAAGAATTGCGGATA
>JAQIBO010000361.1 GCA_027859055.1 Spirochaeta sp. | reverse complement strand
CTCAGCGTCCTCCGACCCCGGTTCGGTCGCCTCCGTCCCCGGTTTCGTTCTTGTTGTAAGGCGAGGTAGCGCGGCGTGGGCAAGAATTACTGCACACTGCATGTGCACTTCACCCATCTTCCGAAGCTCCAGGGGCGCCGTTTCGTAAAAGTCGGTCTGGTGGCCAAAACCGGCGTTGTGTATCAGAAGGTCAAGATCGGTTGTCTCAGTAATCCTCGACGCGAGTTTCGCACACACCTCCGGATCGGCGAGATCACCGGTGAATATCTCGTCGTGAGCAGGCGCAAAGCCGGCATTCTGCCGGAGTTGTTCCGCCGTGGCGATCACCTCCCGCAATTTTTCATGACGGCGGCCGGTAATGATCAGCCGGTAGCCCGCCTCCGCGAGCGCCAGAGCGTAGGCGCGTCCGATGCCGCTGGATGCACCGGTTATGCAAGCGGTTCCCATCATTCCTCCCTTCTCCTGGCGGAGTCATCCGCCGTCCGCCAGACAAGCGCGGACCGTTCCACACCGCCGGGCACTCGCAACAGATGAACCCGCGTGGATACCGGATCGGTATACTGCGAATCGGTGATCAACTGCCGTTCCATTTCCACATGTGCGCTCCGTCCCTTGAGCGCACATACCGGCGTTCCCGGTGGAAATGTCCGCGCCAGCGACGCAAGCAGCGCCGCCGACGTCTGCTGATACGCCCGAAACACCACCAGTGATTCCTGCAGCCCCGTTGCCTCCGTCCCCACAAGATCGTCAGCGTCGACGGCGGCAACGCGGATTGCCGGCGGTGCACACGTCCCTCCGCCGGCGGTAAATGCGTTCAAAACCAGCGGAACAACCCCACGCAGAAAGTTAACCCGTTTGGTGCGTCGCTCAACCAGTACCGTTTCCAACGGCATCGCTTCGCCCGCCCCCACCGCGAGGGCCAACGCAACGGGAATACCGGGCAAACCCGCCCCGCTTCCAAGGTCGTATACGCGTCGACGCGGTCCTGCAGCGAGTATCTCTGCGAGAATCGGCGTCACTGCGAGACAGTCCAGAATATGGCGGGAAAAGAGACGGGAACGATCGGCGGCATCGTCTTTGGCGATCAGTCCAAAGCGCGGATTCCCACGGTACAACTCATCGACATACCGGGCCAGTCCCGCCATCACCTGCGAACCACACGCATCGGAAGACTTTCCGGGGAGGAGTTCGGCGAGTGCAGACAGCTGTTCATTCGAAAGCGGGGACGGAGTCACCGCTTAAGTATAGTCGATCATCTGTGACACCGTCAGCGCGATCGCCGCCCGTGCAAATGGCCCCCGTGACTTTGACTGATAGCCGACAGCCGTAGTACCGTGCATGAAACGGTTTGGTATTTTTAAATTCTTCCGGACGCAAAGGAACACAACGCTATGGAACGGTTCATGATGCTCGGTCCGATTCAGCAAGCGCTTCTCGCGACCCTGTTCACCTGGGGGGTCACCGCACTGGGGGCGGCGTTTGTCTTTCCGTTTCGAACGGTCAGCAAAAAGATCCTCGACGCGATGATGGGTTTCGCCGCCGGGGTTATGATAGCGGCGAGCTTCTGGTCTCTTCTGCAACCGGCGATAACGATGGCAGAGGAGCAAGACCTGATCGCCTGGATCCCCGCAACGGTCGGCTTTCTGGGAGGCGGCTTTTTTATGCTCGGCATCGACAAGATACTCCCGCATCTCCATATCGGTGAACCGATTGAGCACGCCGAGGGCCCTTCAACCAGCTGGCAGCGATCGATTCTGCTTGTTCTGGCGATTACAATTCACAACATCCCCGAGGGGCTGGCGATCGGTGTCGCATTCGGAGCGGTCGCGGCGGGCATACCCTCGGCATCGATCGGCGGGGCTATCGCTCTGGCGCTGGGTATCGGCATTCAAAACTTGCCGGAGGGTACATCCGTTTCGGTCCCCTTGCGCCGGGAGGGAATGAGCCGCGGACGCGCATTCTGGTACGGACAACTGTCGGGGTCGGTGGAACCGATCGCCGCCGTTCTTGGCGCCGCTGCAGCCCTCCTGATGCGTCCGATGCTTCCCTACGCCCTGGCGTTCGCCGCCGGTGCAATGATTTTTGTCGTCATAGAAGAGTTGATACCCGAGTCACAACGAAACGAGAACACCGACATCGCCACGATCGGCACGCTTGCCGGATTCGCGGTGATGATGACCCTCGACGTGGCACTGGGATAACAGGTTTGCTGCCCGGGGCACAGGTGTTCTCAAAGTGAAGGGGGTTGCAACCCCCTTCACT
>JAQIBO010000333.1 GCA_027859055.1 Spirochaeta sp. | reverse complement strand
GACGGAGGCCAGGGCAATGAAAACCACCAAATGGACCGCCATCGCTCGCGGCGCCGCCGCCGCGACACTCGCAGTCCTTGTCATAGCCGGATGTGCCACCGGGCCGTTCCCGGCCCGGTCCGCGGCAATCACGCCGGAATCGCTACAAGCTGCGTTTGCCGTGTCCGCCTCCGTCCCCACCCCGGAAACCGTCATTTACCGCGGTATCACCGTCTCGGCACCGGCGGGATACCGCTTTGAAAGCGCCTACGGCGCGGACCGCGGACAATCAGCGGACACGAGTCCCGTGGGTGTCCTCCTGCGTCTGCGCGACGGCGCCGGGACGGTCAGCGGGTCGGTACAGTACGTCTTCCGTCCCGCCGAGAGTGACGGGGAAACGGTGCTTCGCCGCTACCTGGAAACGCGGCTGAACGTACCTGACCCATCAGACGCATTGATCCGGGAGATTACCGCCCCCACCGGCACCGCGTTCGCGACGATCGTTTCCGACCCGGACGCGGACCAGCCTGGCCAACGGGAATTGCTGGTGGCGCTGTACCCGCTTGGGTCCCGCGTGGCCGGACAGGGCGCTGTTCTTCTGGAGATCGTCTATCCCCCCGGTAGTGTCGCAATCCGCGTCAACGCCGCGGCGATCGCGGGAAACCTCACCGTTCCCCAGGTCCGCGCGGAGATGCAGACCCACGGGCGTCACACCGCAGCCGACACGGCAGACGGGGCGGCTCCCGCATTTGAAGATCCCACCGGCCGATGGCAATGGGTAACCGACGCACCCGGCGGATTCGTAACGCGGTTGCGGGAGCCCGGCCGGGACCTGTACCTGTTAATCACAGGTGGCGAGACACGCGCGGCAGCCGACAGCGCCGATGCAGTCGCACAGATATCCCGCCGCAATCTCCAGGAAACGGGCATGAGTATCGAAATTGAACGTGGCTCCTGGCACTGGTCCCTTCCCGTGGCAGTCGACGCAGACCTGGAGCACACCTGGTACGTGGTGATTCCCGGGAACCCGCCGGGAGAGTCGGCCCCTTACGGAGTGGTCCTGACCGTTCCCGGGCGCGCGTGGCGGGATGGGCGCCTGGTGGCCGCCGACGATGTCGACCCTGAGCAGGTCATCCGGGACGCCCAACAGTTTCTTACCGATCACCTGCGGTGGTAATCTCAGTCCGGGGTAACCTCCACGCGATTGCGCCCGTTCCGTTTTGCCCGGTAGAGCGCCTGGTCGGCGCGCTCAATCACCGCGGAAAGCGGCTCCGGGTCACCTGCATCGCTGGTGGTTGCAATCCCGATACTGACCGTCACCGACCCGGCAAACTCGGGCAGGTTCAGAACTTCACAGGAGTGTCGGATCCGTTCCATCGTCAGCGTAGCCGAGACGGTATCGGTAGTCGGCAGCACCACAACAAACTCTTCTCCCCCGTATCGCCCGAGGATGTCCATACTCCGCAGAGCCGTACTGATCAGATGTGCCACGCTTCGCAGCACGGAATCACCGGTACCATGCCCGTAGCTGTCGTTGATCGATTTAAAATGGTCCAGGTCAATCATCGCTACCGTATGCGAGGATCCGCGCGCGCGGCGGTCCTCCCAGAGTTCGTTCGCCGTCCGGTAAAAGCTCCTTCGTGTGAGGAAACCGGTCAGTTCATCGGTCTCCAATTCACTGACGGTCTGTCGAAACGCATGATGGTTGTGCAGGGCTACGGCAAATATGGTACCCACGGTCATCACCGGATACAAGTCGGTGCCGCCGTAGAACCCCGGCGCTCTGTGCCACAGATACACCGAGCCGATGTGCGTCTCATCGGTGACCAGGGGAATGCCCAGGGCAGACCGGAACGGGCCGGTACCGGGGAGGTTGTTCCGGATAACCGGATAGGAGCTCACCGCAACCTCCGCATCAAACGGTTCCGGCGCCGTTTCATCCGGACTACCGAACTCGGGAACTGACAGCACCAGGGTCGTCTCTCCCAGGCGGTCACACGCGTAGATATCACACCGTTCAAACTGAACGATCCGGGAAATCTGCCCGATCGCCTTCTGCAGATTACGGGATAACATCGCCGTCTCGGTGGCCAACGTGCTGGACTTCAAAATCTCGTCGGTTACTTCCAGGTTCCGGAGCGATTCCCGTACTTTCCGTTCCAGAACAAGTTCCGCCTCTTTCCGGGCGGAAATGTCTCTGTCCGTCCCAATGACCTCCCCGATCGAGTCGTCCGTTTTGCGGCTGATAACAACCGCATGCGTCTCAACCCAGTGGTACGCTCCGTCCGTATCGGCAACCCGGTACTCAACGTAAAAGTCGTTCGCCCACCCCTCGTTTACCCGCTGCCACAACGCTTCGTAGGTCGGAACGTCGTCGGGATGAATCCGTTTCTGGTATTCACCGGAGCGCATCTCCTGGTCGCCAAACCCCAGCTGCGTGAGAGTTTTGCTCGTGTACCCGAAATCGTGCTCCAGGTCGCCAAAGAAAAAGCCGGATTCAAACAGACGGTGGCGGAGTGCGGTGTCTTGCAAAAGGGTGTCGATCATCGCTTCATAGTACCTCGGTTTTGTACAATGCGGCTATAATACATCGAAAAACATTCGTTTCATGTTCTCGAGGCGGTGGTGCGAAATCCGGTACTTGACGGTCTAATTCAAGTGGTGGTATGACATCTGAAGAGGAGCGGCAGAACCATGAAGATGTTTTTTTATCTTGTCCCCCGACATTTCCCACTGCCGGTCCGGCTGCGATCGATATAGACGATATCGATCTGATTATGTGATGCACAAGGACCGGCCGTTATTGGCGCCGGTCCTTTTTTTTCGTCCCGTTGGCGAAAGCACCTGAACGGACCGGCGATCGCCCGAATTCCCATGGAGTGACGTATGAGTTCGTTTTCGCGGGGAGCGCTCTTTCACCAGACGTTCCTCAAAGAGAGATGGAAATACGGCGCGGCGATCGGTACCACCGCCGTAGCAACAATCTGCGCCTTTTCCGTCCCGATCGTGATTCAGCTCTTTCTCGATACGGTGTTCGGTTCCGAGCCGGTCCCGCCGTTCGCACTGCTACGCACAGCGGTTGACGCGGTCGGAGGTGTTGCAACGTTACAGGCGGCGCCGTGGTACGGGGCGATCGCGATCGTGCTGCTCACCATCGGCAACGGCGGCGCCAGCTATCTCACCGCGCGGCTCACCGCGACCGCCGCCGAGAACGGCGCGCGGCGCCTGCGGGACCGGCTGTACCGTCACCTCCAGGCCACCAGCCTCGCGTTTCATTCCCACCACGCCACCGGTGATCTCACCCAGCGGTGCACCTCGGATCTCGATACGATTCGGCGTTTCTTTGCGATCCAGGCCGGCGAGATCGGGCGGGCCGTCGCGTTGGT
The DNA here is from genome assembly GCA_027859055.1 of Spirochaeta sp. Taxonomy (GTDB): domain Bacteria; phylum Spirochaetota; class Spirochaetia; order DSM-27196; family Alkalispirochaetaceae; genus Alkalispirochaeta. Next base: position 10,050 of record JAQIBO010000333.1, on the reverse strand, counting down.
TACGGTTGCGTTCCCCGTGATGTTTCGCCTGAACCGGACGCTGGCGATGATCGCGATCGGGTCGGTACCGTTTCTGGTGATGATCTCGTACTTCTTCTACACGCGAATCCAGAGCGCGTTTCTCGCCTCCGATGAGGCGGAGGGGGAGCTCTCCGCACGGATTCAGGAACACCTCGCAGGGATTCGCGTCGTCCGGGCGTTCGGGCGTCAACGCTACGAGCAGGACCGTTTTGATCGCGACAACGCGGCGTACCGGTCTATCACCCACCGCATGATCCGGCTGCTGGCGATGTACTGGACGGTCAATGAAGGGGTTGCGATGCTGCAACTCGGTACGGTGGTCGTGGTGAGCGCCGTGCTGGCACAAAACGGGACGATGACCGTGGGGACGCTGGTGGTGTTCTGGATGCTGGAGTTGGAGATCCTCTGGCCGGTGCGCCAGATGGGCCGCATTCTCGCTGATCTGGGCAAGGCGAACGTCGCCGCCGGACGGATCACGGAGGTCCTCTCGGCACCGCGGGAGGAGGACGATCCCCGGGCGGGAGTCGGGGGCACCCGGACACCGGAAATCACCGGTGCCGTTCGCTTTGATCACGTCTCCTGTGTGTACCCTGACGGGACGCGCGTACTTGAAGATGTGACGTTTGCCGTCCCCGCCGGTACGACGGTGGGCGTTCTCGGACCCACTGGAAGCGGCAAGACGACGTTGATGATGCTCCTTGACCGCCTCTTCGATTACTCCGGCGGATCGATCACGATCGACGGCGTCGAGCTCCGAGAGATCGATCGGCGCGCACTGCGGCACAGGATCGGGTACGTGCTGCAGGAGCCGTTTCTCTTCGCCAGGACGATTCGGGACAACCTTGGTCTGGCGCGGCGGAACGCCAACGACGCAGCACTGTTTGCGGCGGCACGGGCGGCGGCGATCCACGACGTGATAGAGCGCTTTGACCACGGCTATCGGACGGCGGTGGGGGAGAAGGGTGTCACTCTTTCGGGCGGACAGAAGCAACGCCTTGCGATCGCCCGGGCCCTTCTCATGGACCCGGCAATTCTGATCTTTGACGACAGTCTGAGTGCTGTGGATACCCACACGGACGCGCAGATTCGCGCCGCTCTCGCCGAGCGCCGCGCCGCCGGGGACGCCCCGACAACGTTTGTGATTTCCCACCGGGTGACAACCCTCGCCCAGACCGACTTTGTCGTCGTGATAGAGGACGGACGGGTCGCGGAGATCGGTGCGCCGGAGGAGCTGATTCGCCGGAACGGCCCGTACCACCGGGTGTGGGCGTTGCAGAAAGGAGGAGAGGTGTGACCACCTTTCAGGAAACGAGTTACCACAAACGCCTCGACCTCGCCCTGTGGCGGGAAATTCTTCGCAGGACGCGCGCCTATACGGGGCTCATCGTCCGGCTTGCAGTGGTGATGGTCCTTGCCGGGGGAATCGACGCGGCGTATCCGCTTCTCAATCGCTACGCGATCGACACCTTTATCGTTCCTCAGGATGTCAGCGGCCTGTGGTGGTTTGGCCTCATCTATCTCGCGGCAATTCTCCTCCAGTGCGGGAATATCTGGATGCTGATAAACATCGCCGGAACGATCGAGCTCCGGTTGATGCACGACCTGCGCCGGGAGGCGTTTGTCCACATTCAGCATCTCTCGTTCTCGTACTTCGACCGCACCCCCGTCGGGTGGCTCACCAGCCGCCTCACCTCGGACGTACAACGCCTGGGCGAGACGATCTCCTGGGGGATCGTTGATATCATCTGGGGATCCGCCACGATGACCGCGATCGTTGTGATTATGGTGGTGCTGCACCCGTTTCTGGCACTGCTGGTCCTGGTAGTGGTGCCACCGCTGGCGGTGGTGAGCGTCGTGTTTCAACGGCGGATCCTGGCAAGTCAGCGGGAGGTTCGCAAAACCAACAGTGAAATCTCCGCGGCGTTCACCGAGGGGATCGCCGGGGCGCCGACGAGCAAGGTGCTGGCGCGGGAGGAGGAAAACGCCGGCGAGTTTGCCCTTCTCACCGGTAAAATGCGCACCCAGTCGGTCCGGGCCGCGTTGCGCTCCGCGCTCTACCTGCCGATCGTGCTCCTTCTGGCAAGCGTGGGAACGGGAATCGCCGTCTCCGTCGGTGGCTACCGCCTGTCCCTGGGCGGCATCTCACCGGGTACATTGGTGGCGTTTATCGGGTATAGCGTCTTCTTTTTTGAGCCGGTGCGGGAAGTTGCGCGGGTACTGACGGAACTGCAGGCGGCGCAGTCCGCGGCGGAACGGATCGTCGGGCTCATCAACACCCCCGCGGAGATCGTTGATACCCCGGAGGTGACCGCCCGTTTCGGCACCGTGCTGGAACCAAAGCGTGCGGCGTGGCCGCCGTGCCGCGGAGAGATCACCTTTCGGGACGTGAGCTTTCAGTATCCCGACGGCGAGCGCGTTCTGTCGAATTTTGACCTCACCGTCCCGGCGGGCCAGTCGATCGCGATCGTCGGCCCCACCGGCGCGGGAAAGACCACGATCGTCAATCTCGCGTGTCGCTTTTACGAGCCAACCTCCGGCGTTGTGGAGATCGACGGCGTCGACTATCGCCGGCGCTCGATCGGGTGGATCCAAAGCCACCTCGGCTACGTCCTGCAGGCGCCGCACCTCTTCCGCGGCACCGTACGGGACAACATCCGCTACGGCCGGCTGGAGGCCACCGATGGCGAGATCGTTACCGCCGCAAACAGCGTCGGCGCCGATGAGATGATCCGGGCGCTCTCCCGGGGATACGACACCGAGGTGGGTGAGGGCGGCGCGGGCCTCTCAACGGGGGAAAAGCAGCTGGTGAGCTTTGCCCGGGCAGTCCTGGCAAACCCGGCGATCTTCGTCCTTGACGAGGCAACCAGCAGCATCGACACCGAGACGGAACTGCGCATCCAGCGCGCAACGCAGGCGCTCCTGCAGGGGCGGACGAGCTTTGTGATCGCTCACCGCCTCAGTACCATTCGCTAGGCGGACCGCATCCTGGTGTTGGAGGCGGGCAGGATCGTCGAGGACGGCACCCACGCGGAGCTCCTGAAGCGCGGTGGTGCGTATGCGGAGCTGGTTGCGGCGACGTAGCGTGCCGGGTCGGGTAGGGTCAGGTCAAACGCACACGAATCATCGTGACATCGTCCTGCTGCTCCGGCATATCAAGTTTTTCCCACAGTTCGGCGAACAGCTCATCCGGCGCCGCGCCGATTCTGGTGTGGCGGGCGAGCGTCTCCGCGACCGATTCCGCGGACAGCCGACGCCCCGCCTGCGGGTACTCCGATGCTCCGTCGGTCAGAAAGGTGAGCAGATCCCCCGACTCAAGCGTAATGGTCTCATCATGGTAGGAGACACCTTCAGCAACCCCGATAACCGGGCCGGTGGCGCCAAATACCTGATGCCCCGAATCGCGGTGCAGGAAGAGCGGCTCATGTCCCGCCCCGGAGGTGACCAGCTGTTTCCCCGGAATATCGATCAGCGTCGCCGAAAAGGTCAGAATAACATCGGGAACCGCGGCCAACGCCTCCAGAAACTGCGTGTTGAGCCACGCCAGAAAATCCGCCGGCGAAAAGCCGGTTTCCATGCTGCGCCGGATATAGCCGCGGTAAATCATCGACTTGAGCATCGCTGTGACAAACGCCGCTTTTACACCGTGGCCGGCGACATCGCCGACGAGGACGATAATCGAATCGTCCCGATAGGGGATTACATCGTAGTAATCGCCGCCGCAACTCAACCACGGCAGCGGCCGGTACACCACATCCACATCGATATCGGCCCGGAGGGGAAACTCCGCCTCAAGCAGCTTTTGCTGCAGTTCTCCCGCCCACTGGAGTTCAAACTCCAGGGAGTGCATATAGTGGAGCCGCTCCCGTTGCAACCGCGCGTATTCCAGCGCCCGCGTCAGATCGTTAATGAGTTCATCCGGCTCCCACGGCTTGGGAATAAACCCGAAAATGCCGGAGCGGATGGTGCGGCTGAGTTCCTGGACGTTGTCCTCTCCGGTAAGGGCCAGACACACGGTGAGGGGAAAACGGGACGTAACGTGCTGGAGCAGCTCGTTCCCGCTCATGCCCGGCATGCGCAGATCGCTTAACACGATCCACACATCGTCGCCGTGTTTTTCAATAAGAGTGAGTGCCTTGTCGCCGGAGCGTGCGGCGAGGATCTGCACCTGGTGTTCCTTCGCCCAGTCGCGAATCTCGGTGGTCACAACGCTCAGAATAGCGGGCTCGTCATCGACAACGATAAGATATCGAGAACTGTCGTCGCCGAGGTTATCGGGTTCGGTCATTGAGTTCAGTATCGTTCAACGGAGCGACCATGTACAGGGTTCGATTACAACTGTCGAGACGGACGTCGCGTTTACTTCGCGTCCAACTCTCGCGTATGTGCGATAATCTGTGCAGCCGTGTCGGGGTAAAGAGTGTGAATGCAGTCATGGCAGAGAGTGTGACTTACGGCGCCGGGAAACCCCTTGTGGAAATCCGCGCCGACTTTTCGCCACTCTTCGGCGCCAATGCGCACGCGGCCGCACTGCGAGCACAGAACAATCGGATCGTCCGCGTCAGCACGCGGCAAAAGCGCGCGAATCGCCTGCACAACCGCTTCATCACCGCTGACCGCGCCAAACTCCGGACCGAGATCAAGGCCGACGCCGCGTTCTAGGATGTGTTTCCCCTCGTCGGTGGGCTCGATAATCGCACCTCGATCGAAGTACCATCTGAAGTCTCCGCCCCTGGCCTTGATGCGGTAATCGGTCTGGTAGAGTGGTGCGTTTCCGGAGAGGTGGTCGCGCATCGCCTGCATCGTTGCCTCGAAGTCATCGGGGTGGATCAGCCCGGTGAACGCCTCATATCCGGCATCGACGAAATCGGCGGGCTCGTATCCGAGCATGTGTGACTTGAGGGGACTCGCGGTTACCTTGTTTGTTCGAAAGTCCCACTCCCACCATGGGAGCTGATCGGAAACCGCCACATCGCGAAACAACTCGAACGCCCGTGTGATCGTTCTGTCCATAGTACTCCACCGTGTTTCTGACGTCTGGTTGCCTTCAGTATACTCCGGAAAAGCACTCCCGACGCACGAAAACTGTGCTCATCGATGGCGCCGGTAGTCGTTCGGGATGCGGTTGCAGTATGCTTCGCGCATGAGACTGATCGAATTTGGCAGTGGGAATACACAATTTCTACTTGTGCCGGGAGGCCCCGGTCTGGTCCCCGAGTTCTACACTGAGCTCACCGCTCGGCTGGCGGAGACGGCGCGTGTCATCACCTATACGCCGCGTGGTACGGCCCCGCGTCGGCTGGATGATTTCCCGACAACGATGGAGGAGGCCGCAGCGGAGCTGGAAGAGGTTGTTGCGTCGGTTCGCAGCGACAAGACCGCCGGTGACGTCGACGTCGATGTAACAGGCGGCCCGCTTGTCCTTCTGGGCCACTCCCTCGGTTCCGCGGTAGTCATCGAATACCTCGTTGCGCGCGGTGCCGGCGCGCACGTTGATGCGGCGATTCTGATGTCACCGTTCTCGTCGGGGTCGATGATGCACGACGGAATTACCGCGCGCGTCCGGGCGTTTCCCGCGGAGTTTCACCGGCGGTACAACAACGGGGCGATATCACCTGAAGAGCTCGGCGGACTCCTTGGTGAGTACTGGTACCCCAACCACGTCTGTCGCGAGCCGTGGCCACAGTCGTTTCTTGATGCGATGACACAACTCAACCCGCCGTTCATGGAACACTTCATCGGGAAGAGCGTTCTTTCCCCGGACGGCGTGCTCCTTGACTGGAACCGCGACGCGGATCTGAGTGCGATATCTGTTCCCACGTTGATCGTATCCGGACGTCACGACTATTACCGGCAACAGGATCTTGAACAGCTGCGCGACCGGATACCGCATTCACAACTGGTAGTGAGTGACCGCGCCTCGCATTCTATCTGGATTGAGGATCCGGAGGCGTTCTATCCGGCGGTGGAGCGCTTTCTCGCCGCGCTGTCGTCCAGCACGCCGTGATCGTGGGGGATCATCAGTTCCGCGATCGTGGCGTAGCGATCATTGCGGGTGAAGCGCCGGTGGCCGCCGTGGTTTTCGTCGATCGAGTGTACGATCGACAGACCAAGCCCGCCGCCTCCGGCATCTCCCCGTGAGGTGACAAACGCTTCGGTCGGGTCCGAGGTTGTGGTGTTGATACCCGGGCCCTGGTCGCACACGGAAAACACCAGCCACCGCTCCCGGGCATCCACCGCGAGAGCGATCTCCCCGTTCGTATTGCCGACAGCTTCCACGGCGTTTTTCACCAGGTTGATGAGCGCCTGTTCTATCAGCGACGCCACCGCGGTTGTCTGTGGAAGGGGTGAGTGGCGGGTAAAAACGAGCCCGTCGTTGGAGCGCGTTACCAGCAGGCGCGTGAAGGAGATGACGCGCGTGCACAGTTCCACCGGATCGATCGGTGCCCAGCGCTGCTCTGCGCCGCCGCGGCCGTAGTCCACGACGCGTCGCACGACGCCGTCGATGCGACGGGCTCCGTCAAGTACGTTGTGCACCGCCTCGCCCAGGGCGTCCCGGTTTACCGGCAAGGCGTCAGTATCCCGTTGAAGGTGCATCTGCAGGACCTGGGCGTTGAGCTGGACGATGTGGTTGGGGTTGGAAACCTCGTGGGCAACGGTGGACGCAAGCATACCCAGAGATGTCATCCGATCGGCGAGAATCAACTGCCGTTCCCGCTCGCGGGAGACGGTAATATCCCGGGCGATAACGACGGCTTCTCCCACGGCCTCTCCGTCACCGGTATCCGTACCGGCGCCCGGGTGGAGCGCGGCGGGCGTCACGGTGAGGGCGTAGAGCTGGCCGGCAACTTCGCGTTCCGCGTCGTTACGGACGCGGTCGCTAATCGCCCGGCTGACGAGTGGTCCGATGACGCGGTTGAACAGCGGTGCGACCGTCTCGCCCGTGTCGCCGCCTCCGGTGACGAACGGCTCGGCGGCGCCGTTTCTGAGTAATACGCGCCCCTCCGCATCTACAAGAAAGAGCGCGTCGGGGATCGTTGCCAGCAAGAGGTGGAAATAGGACCTTGTCCGCTCCAGGACGGTCTCGGCACGGGCCTCGACGTCGCCCTCGAAGCCGGGGGTATCGCCGGTTCTCGCTGGTGTGGATGTGGTCGATGGCGGTGCATTCTCTGCAATGTACCCGACAGGAGGCGTGAAGCGGCTGTCCATGAGAGCAATTACGCGCCGCTCCGCGCGGGCGGCCCCCCACCGCCGGTAGAGCCCGACCGCCAGGGCCAGCCGCTCGTTATCGTCGTGGAGCGTCCCGTCCCGTTCGGCGATCAGCGCCGCTTCATGGTGATATCCCCGCCGGATTGCCAGATCGGCCGCCCGGCGAAACCGCCGTCGCGCGGTTCGACGGTGCCCCTGGTGATGCCCACGCTCCGCAGACAGTGCAAGAAACCGGTGCTGTGCAGCCTTGGCGTTCCGCCTTTGCGCCAGTACGGCGATATCGTTCCGGAGTTCTTCCCGAAGGCCAAGTTGCGATGCGGCAATTCCGTGAAAGAAATAGATCGCGTTGATATCGAAAAAGCGCGCGATGACGGTCCTTCCATCGGTGAGCTGTTGAAACGCGTGGTGGGCGTCCCTGGGTATACCGTGATACACCGCGACGATCAACCGCAATATGTAATACCCGTAGAGAGCAAGGGTGTCCGTTTTTTCCCGCAGTTCACTCTCGATATCGGCATCGTCGATGAGCGATCCGGAGAGGCGATCGCTCGTCCGTGTTCGACCGAGGAGCACTTCCACTGCCTGCTGATACTTCACAATTGAGGTAGCGGTCCGCATATGTCCAAGGGCCGCCGTCTTCTGCCGATACCGTTCCATAACGCGGTACACGTCATCCAGGGGAAACCCGCGCATTAACAACCACTGACAGTAAAGAGAGACCGCGTGGCCGGCGGCGTCGGTGCTTCGTGAGGCAACCCCGCGCTCGTACAGACGGAACATGCGCGGCCTGACATCATCGGTATTGCGGGGCCAATCGGTGAAGAGAATTTCGCCGTAGATGATCGCCATCGCAGTCTCGTGGGACCACCGTTCCGAACGAGCCTCAAGAGTATTCACGATAAAACGGCTGAGCCGGGAAATCCTCCGGAACGTCGCGGTCCGGTCCCTCCCGGTGCTGAGGGAAAACGACCAGTACACCAGTCCGAGAAGCGTCACCGGAGAAACGCCGTAGCGGTCAGCGTTCCTGAGAATGATCCAGGCAAACAGCGGCGTCGTTTCGGGAGCGACCGACAACGTTGGCAACAGCATTCGAATGGCGGTGCGTCCGACGATTTGTTCCTCCTGACGCGTCGTCTCGTCGGCATCATTTCTTCCGGAGACCACTGCTGACCTCCGAAGTGCACGTTCAGCGCGCCGAAGAAGGCGCGGGGTCAGTGCGCGGCGTGCGTTTTCCACAGACCGCGCTATCTCTTCATTTCCTGTTGGTAATGCGCCGAGATCGGAAAGAATAATGCGGCCGATGCGCCACGCTCCCACGATCCACATTCGGTCATAGCAGCGGGTAACCCACAGTTCCCGCAGGCGGTTTACGGTCAGTCGGTCTACCCGTCCGCGCAGGCGGGTGTAATAGCGACTCATTCTCGGACCGTTGTCGGTGAGAAACGCTGCGGTGTGTCCGTAATCGTACAGCGCTATCCGGGATAGCGACGCTGTCTCTACGGGATATCGCTCAAAAATCGATTCGGCCGCGCAGACGAAGCGGGCCGCCTCCTCCGGCGCAAACGTCGCCAGCATCTGACGGGCGTTCGCCTCAAGGACTTCAACGCGTCGGGGAACCGGAAACGCCTCTGCTACCAGCCGCGCAACCGCCGCGGTATCGTACGGACCGGTCCCCGTCGTTCCTGTTCCGGGTGATTCAACCGCTATCGCCAGATACCGTGCGAGGGTGTATGACGAGTTTCGTTTTCCCGCCGCGGCCTCGTCTTCCAGGAGTGCAACCGCCGCTGCAACCACCGTTCTGTCTTCGATCGTACGTTGGGCCGCGTGCTCCAGCCGGTCGTGTTGGAACGTGATAGACCCATCTACAGCATCCTCGACAAGCACCCCGTGATCGGTCGCTATTGCAAGCGCGGCGTTAATCTCCTCCGTCGACAGATCGGGAATTGCGTCGAGACTGGACGGATCGACCGGCGGTGCCGCGAGTGCAAGGATTTGAACAAGCCGGCGGGCAAGCGGTGGCAGATTTCGAATCCGCTGGTCACTCACATCATCAAGCGAGGACACCCGCCACGTTGCCGGATCCATGGACCCCGGCGGTGGTTTCTCTTTGTCCCACAGGTACTGTTCAAACCGGTGGTGCTGGTGGAGCATCCGCGCCGCTTCAGCAAGGGCAAACGGACTTCCCTGGGCCCAGGAGAGCGCCCATTCGGTGAAATGCGGTGGCGTCGGGATTTCCTGTTGCGGCGGCAGCAGGGCGGGGAGCAGCCGGGCGCTTTCTTCCGGCGTCAACGGCTCAACAAGCCACCGGTGATCAGCCGCCTCGACGGCCGAGAAATCGACGGTCTCTGAGCGGCCGATCAGCACGACCGCCACGTTCCGTCCGGTCTCGGTGATGCCACTGAGGATCTCAATCGACGTTCTGTCGATCCACTGTACGTCGTCAATAACGATCGTGGTGGGCACCGCGGCGAGGATGTGTTGAATGAGCGGCGCAAGATGATGGAGCACATCGCGACTTGACGTGACATCGGTGAGGGGCGCGGCGGTTTCCAGATCGGGGGTAAGAAAGGCGAAAAGACGCTTCTGCACCGCCGGGGGTACGCCGGCACGATCAGCGACCTGTGCTAAAACGGTGGCGTGATCGGCTGCCTCCCGTTCCGCGATCCTGTCAACCAACGCGTTGATGACATACCGAATCGATTGCAGGGGAAGCGGAGAAGCTTGCGGGGCCTTGTAGTACACGGCGGTTCGCCGTAATCACGTACGATTTCCGGCGCCACCGACTGCCACAGAAACGTCTTTCCGATACCCGAGGGTCCAACG